>DATHFL010000225.1:0-4205 GCA_035318125.1 Solirubrobacterales bacterium
CCGCGCCAGCGACGCGCCCAGGACTTCAACTGGTTCAACACCGGGTCGAGTTCCTGACCGACCACGGTCAGCGAGTAGGTGACCCGGACCGGCGACCCCGCTTCGACCACGCGCTCGACCAGCCCCTCTTCCTCCAGCTCGCGCAGCCGCTGCGAGAGCAGCCGGTCGGAGAGGCCGGGGACCGCCTTGCCGAGCTCGCCGTAGCGCATCGGCCGCTCGGTCAGGGCGACGACGATCGCGCCGGTCCAGCGCTTGCCGATCAGCTCGATCGCGCAGTGGAAGTGGGGGCAGATAGCCCCGTTCGCCTCCCCCTGGACCTGGGTCGCGCTCTCAGGCTCCATGACAATCGAGCTTACAGAACGTAAGTGACCGGTCATGCGGGGGTCGGGTGGTCCTCCGCCAGACACTCAACCGCGAGCCATAGCGAGCGGTGTCTGGAGGGGGACCACCCGACCCCCGCCCCCCACTTACGCCGTGCAGGGACCGGTGTCAACCGCTTCGGCGACGCGCTTCAACGCCGCCCGCACCTGCTCGGCCGGGATCGCGAAGCCGCCGCGCGGGCCGCTCGTCGTCGCCGCGAAGACCGTCCCCACGACCTGCCCGCGCGGGTCGACCAGCGGTCCGCCGGAGTTGCCGCTGCGCACCGCCCCGCTCAGCGCCGTGATCGTCCGGGTGACCGGCCCGTTGCCGTAGGAGTCCTCGCTGATCGTCGCCCGCGTTTCCCCGATCCGCGCCGGCTGCAGCGCGTAGGGGCCGTTTTCGGGATAGCCGAGCACCGCCGCGTCCTCCCCCACCCGCCGCTGCGCGCCGATCGGCAGCGGCTGCAGCGGCGCCCCCACCCGCAGCAGCGCCAGGTCCTGCCGCGGCTCGTAGTAGATCGGCGTCGCGTCGAGCTCGACCCCGTCCTGGGTGGTGACCGTGGTGTCGTCGGCGCCGGCGAGGACGTGGGCGTTGGTGACGACGACTTCCGGTTCGACCGCCCATCCCGATCCCTCGATCCCGAGCCCGCAGGCGGTGCTGAGGACGCGGACGACGGAGTCGCCGGCGCGGAGGACGTCGGGGTCGGAGGCGATCGCCGTGTCGGGCGGCGCGATCGGCGCGGCCGGACCCAGCACCGTCGGCGCCGGGTCGACCCGGTCGAGCGCGTTCAGCAGCGGCCCGCTCGGCGGCAGCACGTCGTTGAGGCCGCGGAGGATGACCGACCGCTGGATGTCGGCCCGCAGCTGCGCGGTCGAGGGGGCGTGCAGGAGGACGGCGCCGAAGACCCAGGCCAGCCCCAGCGCCACCGAGGCGATCAGCGCCGCGCCGCCGGCCCCGTCGGCCATGTGCAGGGTGGGACGGCTGACGATCCGCTCCCGCAGCCCGAGCGCGAAGCTCTCCACCGTCACCGCCGCCAGCGCCCCCGCCAGCAGCGCCCCCAGCGCGGCGCAGAGCGGCGCGTAGGGAGACTCCGAGCCCTGGGTCAGTAGCAGCGGCCCGATCCGGCTGCCGACGAAGGCGCCGGCGGCGAAGCCGGCGAGGGTGAGGGCGCCGACGATCAGGCCCTGTCTGTACCCCCAGAGGGCGAGGGCGATGGTGAAGGCGAGGATCGCCCAGTCCAACACGGTCACCCGGGAATAGAAGCATGCCGGGAGAGGCTCCTTTACCTTTCCGCCGTGAGTTCCTTCCCCACCGAGGCGGAGCGCCGGCGCCGTCTCCTCACCCGAACCCTGCCGCTGGCGGTGGTCGCGCTGGTCGCCTTCATCGTCGGGATCTCGACCGGCGCCTCCGGCTCGCCCGAGAAGGAAGCCGGGGAGCGGTTCGCGAACGCCTGGGAGACGAAGGACTTCAGGGCGATGTACGCGGAGCTGAACGAAGCCTCGCGGGCGCAGATCGACCGGACCGAGTTCGAAGCGGCCTACCGCGAAGCGCAGGAGACGGCGACGACGCGGGCGATCGACGCCGGCTCGGCCGCCGACCCCCGCTCGGGCGACTCCGGCACCGTCGTCCCGGTGGAGATGACGATCCAGACGGTCGCCTTCGGCACGGTCGAGGCCGAGATCGAGGTGCCCTACGCCGACGATGGCGTCAATTGGGATCCCAGCCTCGTCTTCCCCGGCCTGCGCGAGGACGAGGAGATCGCCGCCGACGTCGAGCTGGCCGAACGGGCGCCGATCCTCGCCCGCGACGGGACCCCGCTGGCCGAGGGGCCGGCCGAAGAACGCGAACACCCGATCGGCAGCGCCGCGATCGACGTCACCGGCGAAGTCGGCGAAGCGGCCGAAGAGGAGTGGCCGCTGCTCGCCCGCCGCGGCTTTCCGCCGGCGACCCCGGTCGGGATCAGCGGTCTCGAGCGCGCCTTCAACGCCCGTCTCGCCGGCAAGCCGGGGGGATCGCTGCTGGCGGTCTCCGCAGACGGCTCCTCGATCCGCACCCTCGCCAAGGCAATGCCGACGGCAGGGGCGCCGGTGAAGACGACGATCGACCCCGACCTGCAGGAAGCGGCGGTCAGCGCGCTCGCCGGCCGCTCCGGCGGGGTCGCGGTGCTGGACACGCGCAAGGGCGACGTCCGCGCCCTCGCGGGGCAGGCCTTCTCCGCCCCCCAGCCCCCCGGCTCGACCTTCAAGATCGTCACCACCGTCGCCGCCCTGGAGGCGGGCGAGGTCAGCCTCGACGACGAATTCGAAATCAGCGACGGGATCAACGTCGGCGGCCGCTTCATCAACAACGCCAACGGCGAGTACTGCGGCGGCACCTTCCGCGAATCCTTCGCCGAGTCCTGCAACGCGGTCTTCGCGCCGCTCGGGCCGGCGGTCGGCAACGACAAGCTGGTCGAAACCGCGGAACGGTTCGGCTTCAACTCGCCGCCGACGCTCTACGCGCCGCAGGTGATCCGCGAAGTCGACCCCGAGGAATCGACGATCCCGGCCGAGATCGGCGAAGAAATCGACCTCGGCGTCTCGGCGATCGGGCAGGGCGAAGTGCTGGCGACGCCGCTGGAGATGGCGAGCGTCGCGCAGACGGTCGCCAACGGCGGCGTCCGCATGCCGACCTCCGTCGTCGCCAACCGGAAGCTGCGTCCGCACGCCGGACCGGTGCGGGTGATGTCGGAGAAGATCGCCGACGAGGTGACCGAGCTGATGGTCGGCGTCGTCGCCGGCGGGACCGGCGCCGCCGCGGCGATCCCCGAGGCCCAGGTGGCGGGCAAGACCGGCACCGCCGAGCTCGGCCCGAAGCCCGGCGAAGAGGACTCGCCGAACCCGGTCCAGATCAAGGACGCCTGGTTCGCCGCCTTCGCGCCGGCGGAAAAGGCGCGGCTGGCGGTCGGGGTGCTGCTGATCGAAGCCGAAGCGGCGGGCGGCGAAGTCGCCGCGCCGATCGCGGCCGAAGTGCTCTCGGCTGGCCTCTAGAGGTCCAGCGTGACCTCGCCCTTTTCGCTCTCCCAGTTTTCGATGTGGAGGGTGAGCGGGCGGTTCTCCGAGGCTTCTTCGGGCAACAGGAAGAGCACCACCGAGCCCTCGATCGGGCCCTGCTGGGCGGGGGAGTCGAGGGCCGGAACCTGTTCTTCGCCCTCGACGTAGCTCTCGAACGGCAGTGCGAAGATGCTTTCGCTCCGCAGCGACCCGTATTCCCCCCCGTCGATGTCGGTGATCAGCAGCGAGACGGGCAACTGCTGCGGCTCGTCGCTCTCGTTCTGGATCTCGAAGAAGACGCCGAAGTAGCTTTCGCCTTTCGGGGCTTCTTTCTGGCCGACGAGGTAGGCCGCGTCCTCGGTGTCGTTCGGGTTGAGGTAGCGCGAGAAGGTGACGTTGTAGCTGAGCTCGCCCAGCTCCAGGGGCTCGCCCTCCTCGACGTGCTTGGAGTCGCTCTCGTAGCCGCAGGCGGAGACGCCCAGGGCCAGCGCGAGGAGCGCGAGGGCGAACAGCGGCAGCAGTGCTCGGCGGTGGCGGGACATCGGCGGCGAGAGTCTATATAGACCTAGGGGATGCCGGTCGCGTACCGGTTGCCGCCGGCGACCGCGATCCGCTCCGCGGAGGGACGGTCGGCCTCGAGCTGGTCGCGCAGGCGGCGCAGCGCCTCGCGCCAGCCGCGCCCCTGGAAGACCGAGCCGGCGCTGAGCAGCTCGAGGACGCGGTCGGCCGGACCCGGCTCGGTCCAGTGCGAGACGCGGACGGCGGTCAGTCCCCCAGGTGCCTCCCTCAGCTCCCAGACGGTGTGGTTGGGAA
>DATHFL010000226.1:0-3335 GCA_035318125.1 Solirubrobacterales bacterium
CCTCCTCCTTGTAGAGCGTCCGCAGCATGCCCGGCCACGGGCGGCGCAGCGTGAGCAGCCCCTGCTCGTTGCCCGCGTCCTCGCCCTCCTCGTCGACGACCTGCGCCTCGATCCCCGGCAGCGGGTGAGTGGCGGAGCCCGGCTTGGTCGCCGTGATCCCCGGCAGCGGGCTGATCATGATCGCGCCGGTCTCCGTCTGCCACCAGGTGTCGACGATCGGACAGCGGCCGCCGCCGATCACCTGCCGGTACCAGAGCCAGGCCTTCGGGTTGATCGGCTCCCCGACCGAGCCGAGCAGGCGCAGCGAAGAGAGGTCGAACTCGGCGTGGATCTCGGCCCCCCACTTGATGAAGGTGCGGATCGCGGTCGGCGCCGCGTAGAGGATCGTCGCCCCGTAGCGCTCGACCAGCTCCCACCAGATCCCCTTGTGCGGGTACTCGGGCGCCCCCTCCCACATCACCGAGGTCGCCCCGTTGGAGAGCGGGCCGTAGACGATGTAGGAGTGGCCGGTGACCCAGCCGACGTCGGCGGCGCACCAGTAGACGTCGGACTCGGGCTCGAGGTCGAAGACGTAGCGGTGGGTGGCGGTGACGCCGGCCATGTAGCCGCCGGTGGTGTGGAGGATCCCCTTCGGCTTCGCGGTCGAGCCCGAGGTGTAGAGGATGTAGAGCGGGTGCTCGGCCTCCATCGGCTCGGCCGGGCACTCAGGGTCGGCCGCCGCCATCGCCTCGTCGTAGAAGACGTCGCGGCCCTCGGTCATCGGGCAATCGATCCCGGTGTGGCGGACGACGACGATCCTCTGCAGCGAGGCGAGGTCGCCCATCTGCTCGTCGACCTGCGGCTTGATCGGCGCCGTCTTGCCCTTGCGGCGGGCGCCGTCGACGGTGACCAGGGCCTTCGCCTGGGAGAACTCCATCCGCTCCCGCACCGCTTCCGCCGAGAAGCCGCCGAAGACGACGTTGTGGGGAGCGCCGATGCGGGCGCAGGCGAGCATCGCGACGACGACCTCGGGGATCATCGGCAGGTAGATCCCGACCACGTCGCCCTTCTCGACGCCGAGGTCCCTGAGCGCGTTGGCGAAGCGCTGGACGTCACGGTGCAGGTCGGCGTAGGTGACGTCGCGCTCCTCCCCGTCCTCGCCGCGCCAGTGGTAGGCGACGCGCTCGCCGTTGCCGGCGGCGACGTGGCGGTCGAGGCACTGCGCGGAGGCGTTCAGCCGCCCGTCGGCGAACCACCTGTAGAAGGGCGGGTTGGAGTCGTCGAGCCCCTGGCTCGGCTCGACGTCCCAGTCGAGCAGCTCCTTCGCCTGGGCGGTCCACCAGGCCTCGGGATCGGCGGCGGCCTCCTCGTAGACCTTCGGATCGCTCCAGCTCGCCCGCGCGCGAAACTCCTCCGGCGGCTCGAAGCGCTCGACCGCGAGTAGCTCCTCCAGTTCCCGCTCAAGCTCACTCATCGGTCAAGAAAAGTACCTGAGGTTGCCTGACCAAGGCCGAGGACGCCGATATGCGCCGGTCAGGCGACCTCAGTACCCGGCGGGGTGGCGGGCTACGAAACCTTCTGGCGAGGAGGCCCAGGGGTCGTGCCAGCGCGGGCCGGCGCCGCCGCTGGTGTCGAAGGCGATGCCGGCGACGACCATCCAGGCGTGGCCGGCGTTGGCGTAGACGGTGATCCAACGGCCGGGGCCCGGTTCTCCCCAGGTCGAGAGGCCGGTCGAGTCGAGCGGGCTTTCGAGGAGGCCGCCGCCGTGGAGGGCGTAGCTGAGCGCCCCCGAGCAGTCGTAGCCGGAGGATTCGAAGGAGCCGTGGCCGCCGCCCCAGAGGTAGGGCAGGTCGGCGATCGCGTTGGCGGCGGCGATCACTTCCTTCACCGCCTGCGGTGCCGAGGCCGGGGCGCTGGCTTCGCTTTCGTTGATCACCCGCGCTTCCTGGCCGGGGTTGAGCGGCGCCGGCAGCAGGCCGGTGGTCGCGTCGCCGCCTTCGGAGGCGACCTGTTCGGAGATCGAGGCGAGGTTGTCGCTGAGCGCCGCTTCGCGCGACTGCAGCGCGTCGAGCGCTTCCTGGCGCTCGGCCTGGGCGGCCTTCAGCTCGCGGAAGCGGGCCGCGGCTTCCTCGCGGGCCGCGGCGACTTCGCGCTCCTTGGCGGCGACTTCGTCGCGCGCCGCTTCGATTTCCGCCCGCTGCTCGTCGAGCCGTTCGACCGCCGAGCGGACCTGGTCGCGCAGGTCCTTGACCCGGTCGACGACCGCGTCGTCGTATTCCTGGATCTGGCGCAGGTATTCCGTCTGCGCTTCCATCTCCGCCCAGTCCTCCGATTCGAGGACGGCGTTGACGAGGTCCGGCGAGCCCGACTCGTAGATCGCGACGAGACGGTCGCCGAGTAGGTCGAGCGCCCGCTTCAGCTGCTCGCGCACCCGTTCCAGGTGCGCTTCTTCGGCTTCCAGCGCCTCGGTCGCCCGGTCCAGCTCCGCCTGCTTCTCGGCCAGTTCGGCCGCGACCGCTTCCTGTTCCTGACGCAGCGCCGAGACTTCGCCGAGCATCGAGTCGATCGCCCGGTTCTGCTCGGCGATCGTCTCCGCCAGGTCTTCGCCCTCGGCGCGGACCCCTTCGAGCTTGTCCCTCGTCTCTTCCAGCCTTTCCTGCGGATCGGCCGGAGCGCTTTCCGCCCAGGAGCCGGCCAGCACGCAGAGCGCCGCCAGGAGCAGCGCGGAAAAGACCAGGGCGCGGCGACGAGCCGCGCTCGTAGAGGAGGCAAACAGCACGGCGGCGCAGGCTAGCGAAGCGCCCTAAAGCGGCTGGAGGTGGTCGATAATCCGCAACTTGCCTTGCAAATTGCGGCTTTTGGAGGAGTCGAGGGGGGATCGACGAGGGCGTCCCCCTCCTTAGCTCAAAGGAGCTAGGCCTGGAACTGCCCAAGCCGAGGGCTCTCCTTCAATGTTGACTTTTGCATAAAAGTTTCAGATACTTTCCTGCGAATGCTGTTTCGTGACCGACCCCTTTCTCCCTCCTCAGTGGACGCTGGGCTCTATGTGGCGCGCCCAGGGCTGGAAAGCATGCTGCTGCGACCTCTTGAGCAAGGGAGAAACACCTTGCTTATCGGAGACGCAGGCTCCGGCAAGACGACGCTGATGCGGCAGCTTGCCGACAGGCTGCAAGGGGAGGGCAAGGAAGTCGTTTGGCTTAACGCCTCTCTGGCCGACAGCGCCGTCGACCTTCTCGCGATGGCCGAGAAAGCCATGGCTCGCGGGGCTCCCTCCCCCCTCCCCCTTGACGAGGAGGCAGATGGCCGCTTGCGACTCCTCACGCTGAGTAGAGCTCTTGCCGCCCATCCTCCCGCCG
>DATHFL010000227.1:0-2342 GCA_035318125.1 Solirubrobacterales bacterium
GCCGGCGGCGATCGCCGCCGCCTGCTCCCGCAGCGAGAGGTCGAGGGGCTCGCTCATCGGCTCGGCGCCTGCGAGAGGTCGGGGTTGCGCTCGGGGGCGACCCCGCTGGTGTCGAGGGCGAGCAGCTCGAGGATCGGCGGCCAGAACATCGCGTGGGCGGCGCGCATCACCGCCAGCTCGACCTCGTCCGCCTCGATTCCGTAGGCGGCGAGCGCCGCCGGGATGAAGTCGTCTGCGTGGCTTGAAACCTCCATCTGGCGCCGGCAACCCTACCGGGGCGGGTTGGCCGGGATCGTGCAAGCGCCCCGCCAGCGCCGCATCCGACTGGCGCGGACGGCAAGATTGGCGCCGCAACTGGACCTAGCGCCCGGTGTTGCCAATTCGATGCGCTTTGCAGAGACGAAAACCACGCCCCGCCGCGCCTGGGCCCTGCTCGCCGCCACCTGCCTGTTCGCCGGGCTGGTCGCGATCGCCGCGCCCCGCGAGGCCGACTCGGCACCGCTGCGGGTGGTCGTGCTCGGGCAGACGCCGGAAACGCCGCCGGCCTCCTGCCCGGGGAAAATCGTCAACAACGTCGAGATCACGCCCTGCCGGGTCGAGGGGCATGTGACCGGCTTCCAGTCGATCGCCGATGGCGTCGCGCGGCCCTACGAGGCCCCCTTCGAAGGCAAGATCGTCGCCTGGTCGATCACCCTCGCCAAGCCCTCGACCGAGGAAACGAAAACGACCACCGACGAGGTGGGCTTCTTCAACGACTTCCTCGGCGCCCCCTCGCAGGCCCGGATCGGGGTCCTGCGCCCGGTCGAGGGCTCCAAGCCGCCGAAATACAAACTGGTCCGCCAGAGCCCGATCGAGGTGCTCAACCCCTACTTCGGCAGCACGCCCGTCTTCGCCCTCGACCACCCGCTGACCGTGCTCAAGGGCCAGGTCGTCGCCCTCACCATCCCCACCTGGGCGCCGATGTTCGCCTTCAACGTCTCCGCCGAGAACACCTGGCGCGGCAGCCGCCTCCCCGAACACTGCTCCTCGAAGGAAGACATCCAGGGAGGCCACCCCCAGCAGGGCGTCGGCAAGATCAAGACCTACGGCTGCTACTACTCCAACGCCCGCCTGCTCTACACGGCGACGCTGGTCAAGAAACCGTAGCTCTGTAGACACGAAGTTCTGACGTTCTGCGCGCCACGCGTGCGCCGGCGAGCTTCAGCATCGGCGCGATGCTTGTGGTCGCGTTAATCGTTTTGCAGGCCTTGGGCTTGCCCGAAGTGGAAGATCCGATACCGGACAAGATCGGCCTCGGCTCCGTCATGGGACTTGCGGGGGCCATTGGAACGCTTGCGGGTGTTCTCAGCGTGATCACCCGGTCACGGAGGCGCGAGGAGCTCGTTGGCCTCGGAACCCTTGTGGGCCTTTGCATCGGAATTGCCTTTTACGCCTTGTCGCTCTTAGTCCAGCTATTATTCAGCCTATGAAATCTTTTGTCCGAGAAAATGGACGGGTGATTGCCCTCGTAGTGGTTGTGACCTATGTGGCGACCGTACTGGCAGGCGGCAGCGTGACTGCCACCTATGCGACCTCGATTGCCTGCATGGCAATCTGGCTCTGGCGGCAGATGCGGAAGGAAAGGCTCTCTTAGAGCGCTTCCTGGCGCAGACCGCAGTACGGGCAGTCGCTGACGTCCAGGCCGATCAGCTGGTCGCAGCGGCGGCAGGCGCGGAGGTTCTCGGGGCTGCGCGGCAGGGACGAGGCGGAGGGGGCGAGCGGCAGGACCATCGCCACCGGCTCCATCTCCTCGCCGGTCTCGCGATCGACGTAGACCGAGCCCGGCTCGGCGGGGGCGATCGCCTCGCGACCCGAGGCCGCGGCGCGCATCCGGTAGAGCTGCTTCTCGTTCATCGCCGGGAAGACTAGATGATTGGTTCCCGGCTGGGGTGCGACCGGGGGAGCGCCCGGCCGAGCAGATCAAGGACGCAGGACGCAGCCTTTGCTGGCGGCAAAGGCAAGTCCGAGGACGCCGAGATGCGACGTGCCGGGGGCTTCATCCGGGCGTGTCCCAGCCGGGGAGCAGTCATCTATAGCTTGGGCGGCTCCGATGCGTGTACTGATCTTCCACGGCTACATGCTGCGCGGCACCGGCAGCAACATCTACAACGCCGAACTCGCCCGGGCGCTGGCCAGGCTCGGCCACGAGGTGCACCTGCTCTGCCAGGACCGCGAGGTCCGGCTGGAGGGGGTGCGGATCCACAACCCCGAGATCGGCGGCCTGCTCCCGGTCTACGTCAAGGATCCCTACGAGGGCTTCGAGGTCAAGGCCTTCCCAGAGCTGAGCGAGGCCGAGCTCGCCC
>DATHFL010000228.1:0-4735 GCA_035318125.1 Solirubrobacterales bacterium
GAGCCCGCGATCAGGATCAGGTCCGCGCAATCGATATCCTCATAGGCGCAAGGCGGCGCATCCGAGCCGAGCGAGTGCTTGTAGCCGGCCACCGCCGAGGACATGCAGAGGCGCGAGTTGGAGTCGACGTTGTTGGTGCCGATGAACCCCTTCGCCAGCTTGTTGACCGCGTAGTAGTCCTCGCTCAGCAGCTGGCCGGAGATGTAGAAGGCGACCGCGCGCGGTCCGTGCTCGGCGACGATCTCCCCCAGCCGCCCGGAGAGCCGGCCGATCGCCTCCTCCCAGCTCGCCCGGCGGAACCCGAGGTCGCGCCGCTCCCGCAGCAGCGGCGACGTCGCCCGGTCGGCGGCGTGCACCGCGCTGGCCAGCTCGAGCGGCTTGCGGCAGGTCCTGCCGCGGTTGACGGGATGGATCGGGTCCCCCTCCACCTCCACCAGCCTGCCCTCGCGCGCCTTGGCGACGAGGCCGCAGCCGACACCGCAGTAGGGGCAGAGGGTGTGGACCCGGTCGGGCATCGCCGGATCGTTCCGGGCGCGGGTTTCGCCGCCGGGTCGGCGCCGTTTCCAGCTTGCGACGCCTCTGTGAACAGCGGGTTACGTGACAAGCCCGAAACAGAGAGGTCACGGAATCGATACGCGGCACGCCTAGCTTCGCCGGCCGATTGCAACACGAACGCGAATCGGAGGAGCGAGGAAGATGAAGCTGTCGAGAGGGCGCTGGATCGAGCGCTGGGAGCCGGAGGACGAGCGGTTCTGGGAGACGACCGGCAAGGACGTCGCCCGCAAGAACCTGATCTTCTCGGTCTTCGCCGAGAACATCGGCTTCAGCGTCTGGGTGCTGTGGACGATCGTCGTCATCAACCTCGGCAACGCCGGCTACGAGCTCTCGCTTTCGGAGGCGTTCTGGCTGACCGCGGTGCCCAACCTGATCGGCTCGACGCTGCGGATCCCCTACACCTTCGCCGTGCCGAGGTTCGGCGGGCGTCTCTGGACCGGGATCAGCGCCTCGCTCCTCTTCCTCCCCTGCCTGCTGCTGGCGGTGGTGGTGCCGAGCGGCTGGCTGCTCTCGCAGAGCCACGACGTCCAGTTCTGGGTCCTGCTCGGCTGCGCCGCGACCGCCGGCTTCGGCGGCGGCAACTTCTCCTCCTCGATGGCCAACATCTCCTTCTTCTATCCCGAACGGAGGAAGGGCTTCGCGCTCGGGCTGAACGCCGCCGGCGGCAACCTCGGCGTCGCCATCACCCAGCTGCTGGTGCCGCTGGCGATCGTCGTCGGCGTGCCCACGGCGGCGGTGAAGCTGCCCGAGCACCAGGTGCACCTCGCCTACGCCGGCCTGATGTGGATGCCGCTGATCGTCCTCGCGGCCTTCTGCGCCTGGCGCTACATGGACAGCCTCGCCGAGGCGAAGGCCGACACCGGCTCCTACGTCAGGGCGCTCGGCCACGGCCAGACCTGGGTGATGTCGATCCTCTACATCGGCACCTTCGGGTCGTTCATCGGCTTCTCGTTCGCGCTGCCGCTGGTGATCAAGAACACCTTCCCCGAGTTCCTCGCCGACCACCCCTTCATCGCCACCTACCTCGCCGGCCTCGGCTTCGTGGGGGCGCTGATCGGCTCGGTCGCGCGGCCGTTCGGCGGCTGGCTCTCCGACCGGGCGGGCGGCGCCAAGGTGACGCTCTGGTGCTTCGTCGGCATGGCCGGCTTCACCCTGCTGGCGATCGCCGGCGTCAACGGGCGCAGCTTCCCGCTCTTCTTCGGCTCCTTCATGGCGATCTTCCTGCTGGCGGGGATGGGCAACGGCTCCACCTACCGGATGATCCCCTCGATCTTCGCCGAGCTCGGCCGCCGGAAGGCCGCCGAGGAGGGTCTCGGGGAGACCCGCACCGCGGTCGACTTCAAGCGCCGGGCCGCCGCCGTGATCGGCATCGCCGGCGCGGTCGGCGCCTTCGGCGGCTTCCTGATCCAGGTGGTGCTGCGCCAGGCCAGCCTCGGCGTCACCGCCCTGGTCGGCGCCGCCGAGACGCCGGCGGAGAAACTCGCGCTCGCCCAGGCGAACGTCGACTGGTCGATCCCGGCCCTCTGGGTCTTCTTCGCCGCCTACTTCGTCTTCGCGGGGATGACCTGGTTCTTCTACCTGCGCAAGGAGTTCGCGACCCGGGTGGTGCCGAGCCTCGCCCACGCCTCGGTGTAGCCGGGTCGTTTCCACCTTTGTCCTCGCCATAACGAGGAAAACGGTGGAAACGATCGCGCCGAAACCAGCTCGAAACACACTCGGACAGGACGGCGCAGCCGACCCCCGCGATTTTGGACAACGGGCGAAAATCGGCTGCGCCGCCTGAACCTAGGCTGAGACCATGCAGGCGGACGCCGAATACGTGATGCGGGTGGTGGAGGAGCGCGGGGTCAGCTTCGTCCGCCTCTGGTTCGTCGACGTGGTCGGCTCGCTGAAGAGCCTCGCGGTGCCGGCCTCGGAGCTGGAACCAGCGCTGCTGGAGGGGGTGGGCGTCGACGGCTCGGCGATCGAGGCCAACGCCCGCGGCTCCGAACGCGACGTCTACGCCTGGCCCGACCCCAGCTCCTTCCAGGTCCTGCCCTGGACCACCGAGCCGCGGGCGGCGCGGATGTGCTGCGACCTGCGCACCCCCGACGGCGAGCCGTTCGCCGGCGACAGCCGCCAGGCCCTCTGCCGCGTCCTCGACCGGGCCGCGGAGGCGGGCCTGACGCTGCAGGTGGGGTGCGAGATCGAGTTCTTCCTCTTCGACGAGAAGGGGGACCCGAGCCGGCCGCCGACCCCGCTCGACAACGGCGGCTACTTCGACCTCACCGTCCAGGACGTGGTCAGCGACTTCGGCCGGCGGGCGATCGAGCACCTCGAGCAGGTCGGCATCCCCGTCACCGCCTCCCACCACGAGGTCGCCCCCTCCCAGCACGAGATCCACCTCAAGCACACCGACGCGCTGACGATGGCCGACGCGATCACCACCTTCCGGATCATCGTCAAGGAGGTCGCCCGCGACCTCGGCCTCTTCGCCACCTTCATGCCGAAGCCGCTGGACGGGCTCAGCGGCAGCGGCATGCACCTGCACCTCTCGGTCTACGAGGGTGCCGACAACCTCTTCTTCGACGCGCAGGGGGAGTGGCCCGGCAAGCGCGGCGGCCAGTTCCTCGCCGGGCTGCTCGCCCACGCGGCCGAGACCGCCGCCGTCTCCAACCAGTGGGTCAACTCCTACAAGCGGCTGGCCGCCGGGATGGAGGCCCCGGGCAGCGTCAACTGGACGCGCGACGGGGCCAACGCCCTGGTCAGGGTGCCGACCGGGCGGCCCGGGCAGGCCGACACCGCCAGGATCGAGCTGCGCTCGCCCGACGCCGCCGCCAACCCCTACCTGCTCTTCGCGATGGTGCTCGCTGCCGGCCTGCGCGGGATCGAGCGCGGCTACCAGCTCGGCCCGGAAGCCGAGACGAACGGCGCGGCGGCGAGCCTGCCCGGGGACCTCGGTGAAGCGACCGCCCTCTTCGACCGCTCCGACCTCGCCCGGGACACGCTGGGGGACCGCCTCTGCGACTGGTACGTCGCCAACAAACGCAGCGAGTGGGACGCCTACCGGGCCACCGTCACCGACTTCGACCGCGACCGCTACCTGCGGTGGCTGTGAGCCTTGGCCGACGTCTGGATCTACAGCCCCGAAGCCGGCCGCGGCTCGCAGATGGCGTCCCAGGTGGCGGAGCTCGGCTTCACCCCGCGGCTGGTGGAGGCGAACGGCGGCCTGCGGCCCAGCGAGGGGGACGGCGCCGCCAGCCGGCCCCCGGACATCGCCGTGGTGATCGGCGACGAGGGCCTCTGCGGGCGGCTGCGCGACGACGACTCCTTCGCCGACGTCCCGATCCTCTTCGCGGTCAGGTCCGAGGACCTCGACGGCCGGGTGCCGCTGACCGAGGAGCTGCTGATCTCCCCCTTCACGCCCGCCGAGCTGGAGGCGCGGATCGTCCGCGCCCGCCGGCAGATCGGCGGCGGCGACGAAGTCGAGACCGTTCGCGTCGGCTCGCTCGAGGTCGATCTCGCGACCTACCAGGTGACCGTCGCGGGCGAACCGGTCGACTTCGCCTACAAGGAGTACGAGCTGCTGCGCTTCCTGGTCACCCACCCGGGGCGGGTGTTCTCGCGTGAGGCGCTGCTCAACCGGGTCTGGGGCTACGACTACTACGGCGGCGCCCGGACCGTCGACGTCCACGTGCGGCGGCTGCGGGCGAAGCTCGGCTCCGAGCACGCGGGGCGGATCAAGACGGTGCGGGGCGTCGGCTACCGCTTCGACCTGTGAGCTGAGAGGAGGAAGCGCTCGACGTCGCGGGCGTCGGCCTCCAGCGCCGCCATCGCCTTCTTCGTCACCTTTTCCAGCGGCTCGATCGTCACCCTGCCGCCGGCGAGGCGCCAGGTCGCGACCGCGCGGCCTTTGACGAGGGCGAAGGGGCGGAAGAGGCCGTTGTCGGTGACCAGCAGCTTGTGGGGGCCGACCACTTCCTCGCGGGAGGTCCAGCCGAGCAGGAGCGGGTCGTAGGCGCCGAGCAGGCGCGGGGGCGGGACCTCGGCGGCGGGCGGGCGCCTGGCGAGGTCGACGAGGCCGTCCGGGCGCTGCTCGAGCTCGGCGGCGATGGCGGCGAGCCCCGTCCGGGCGTCGCGCAGGGGCAGCCCCGCCCAGCGCGCGAGGTCGCGGTCGTCGGCCGGGCCGTGGCCGGCCAGG
>DATHFL010000229.1:0-6602 GCA_035318125.1 Solirubrobacterales bacterium
CCACTTCGGCGCGTCCCACCAGGCGAGGTTGAGGATCGCGCCGCCCAGGGCCGAGGCCCAGACGACGATCAGGATCACGTCGGCGAGCGTGCCGTCCATGACCAGCAGCGCGAACGGCGTGTAGGTGCCGGCGATGAGGAAGAAGATCATCGAGTGATCGAGCCGGCGCATCCACTGGCGCATGCTGGGGCGGGTCCAGTTGACCCGGTGGTAGAGGGCGCTGGTCCCGAACAGGGCCGAGAGGCTGACCGCGTAGATCGCCACCGCCAGGGTCGCCCTGGGGGTGTCGGCGAGGGCGATCAAAGTGACGCCGAACCCGAGCGAGAGGAAGAAGGCCCACTCGTGGGAGACCCCGCGCAGCTTCGGCTTCACCGCCGCGATCGCCTCAGCGGTCGCCTCTTTGGCGGCCGTGGCACGCTCCCCGACCGCCTCTTTCGCGGCGCTCGCCCGCTCACCCATCCGTTCCGCGCCCCGACGCAGGTCCTCCATGTATAGGAGTTTGCCGAGTTTGGGGAGTTGGCACAATATGCGGAGCGATCCGACGGCTTTCGGAACCTCTTAATTGCGCCTTCGGGCACTTTTTCCGCCGATCGATAAGCGATCCTGCGTAGTTACCGCCGAAAGCCGCCTCGAGAGGAGCATTTTGATGTCGAAGACCGCAATTGCCAGTCCCAAAAACGGTCTCCAGGGCCTCTCGATCGAACGCCGTTTTTCGACCGGCGGCGTGCATCCTTTCGACCAGATCGAGTGGGAGATCCGCGACGCGGTGATCGGCGATCCGGAGAACCCCGCCTTCGAGCAGCGCGGGGTCGAGTTCCCGAAGAGCTGGTCGCAGAACGCGACCAACATCGTCGCCCAGAAGTACTTCCGCGGCAAGCTCGGCAGCCCCGAGCGCGAGAGCTCGGTGAAACAGATGATCGGCCGGGTCGCCGGCACGATCGCCAACTGGGGGCGCGAGGGCGGCTACTTCGCCGGCGAGGAGGACGCCGACGCCTTCGAGGACGAGCTGACCGCGATCCTGCTCAACCAGAAGGCGGCCTTCAACTCGCCGGTCTGGTTCAACGTCGGCTTCGAGGAGAAGCCGCAGTGCTCGGCCTGCTTCATCCTCAGCGTTGACGACACGATGGAGTCGATCCTCGCCTGGAACACCAAGGAGGGGATGATCTTCCGCGGCGGTTCGGGCTCGGGGATCAACCTCTCCAACATCCGCGGCTCGGTCGAGCACCTCTCCAAGGGCGGTCTCGCCTCCGGCCCGGTCAGCTTCATGCGCGGCGCCGACGCCTGGGCCGGCACGATCAAGTCGGGCGGCAAGACGCGGCGGGCGGCGAAGATGGTCGTCCTCGACGTCGACCACCCCGACGTCGAGGACTTCATCTGGTGCAAGGCCAAAGAGGAGGAGAAGGCCGCCGCGCTGCGCGACGCCGGCTTCGACATGTCAATCGACGGCGAGGGCTTCACCTCGATCCAGTACCAGAACGCCAACAACTCGGTCCGGGTCACCGACGAGTTCATGGAGGCGGTCGAGGCCGGCGAGGACTGGCACCTGACCGCCCGCATCAGCGGCGAGTCGGTGAAGACCGTCGACGCACGCGACCTGATGAACCAGATCGCCGACGCCGCCTGGCGCTGCGCCGACCCGGGCGTCCAGTACGACACCACGATCAACCGCTGGCACACCTGCCCGGAGTCGGGCCGGATCAACGCCTCCAACCCCTGCAGCGAGTACATGCACGTCGACAACTCGGCCTGCAACCTCGCCTCGATCAACCTGATGAAATTCCGCCGCGAGGACGGCAGCTTCGACACGGAGGACTTCGAGCACTGCGTCGACACCGTCTTCCTCGCCCAGGAGATCGTCGTCAGCCCGTCGAGCTACCCGACCGAGGAGATCGGCGACAACGCGCGGCGCTTCCGCCAGCTCGGCCTCGGCTACGCCAACCTCGGCGCCCTGCTGATGTCCGACGGCCTCCCCTACGACTCCAAGGAGGGCCGCAACGTCGCCGCCGCGATCACGGCGCTGATGACCGGCCGCGCCTACCGCCAGTCGGCGCTGATCGCCGCCGGGGCGACCGGGCCCTACGACGAGTACGAGCGCAACCGGGAGCCGCACAACGGCGTCATGCGGATGCACCGCGACGCCGCCTACGAGGTCGACGCGACCGGGATCAAGGGCGAGCTGCTGGAGGCGGCGCAGCGCTCCTGGGACGAAGCGGTCGAGCTCGGCGAGGAGCACGGCTACCGCAACGCGCAGGCGACGGTGCTGGCCCCGACCGGGACGATCAGCTTCCTGATGGACTGCGACACGACCGGCATCGAGCCCGACTTCTCACTGGTCAAGTACAAGGAGCTGGTCGGCGGCGGGCAGATGACGATCGTCAACCGCTCGGTGCCGCTGGCGCTGCAGACGCTCGGCTACGGCGAGGCGGAGATCGACCAGATCGACGCCTACATCACCGAGAAGGGCACGATCGTCGGCGCGCCGGACTTCAAGGAGGAGCACCTGCCGATCTTCGACGTCGCGGTCGGCGAGCGGGCGATCACCCACACCGGCCACATCGACATGATGGCGGCGACGCAGCCGTTCCTCTCCGGGGCGATCTCGAAGACGGTGAACATGCCGCAGTCGGCGACCGTCGAGGACATCGCCGACGCCTACACCCGCGGTTGGAAGGGCGGGCTGAAGGCGCTGGCGATCTACCGCGACGGCTCGAAGACGGCGCAGGCGCTGCGCACCGACGCGCAGGAGGAACAGGGGGCCGAGGAGGAGATGCCGACGCCGATCCGCCGCAAGATGCCGCGCGAGCGCGAATCGATCACCCACAAGTTCTCGATCGCCGGCCACGAGGGCTACATCACCGCCGGCAAATACGACGACGGGACGGTCGGCGAGATCTTCCTCACCGACATCGGCAAGGAGGGCTCGACGATGCGGGGGCTGCTCAACGCCTTCGCGACGGCGATCTCGCTCGGCCTCCAGTACGGGGTGCCGCTGGAGACCTTCGTGCGCAAGTTCAGCTACATGCGTTTCGAGCCGGAGGGCATCACCGGCAACCCGGAGATCCCCTTCGCCAAATCGCTCCCCGACTACATCATGCGCTGGGTGGCGAGCCGCTTCGTCGAGGACACCGACACCCTGGAGGAACTGGGGATCATGACCACCGAGGTCCGCGCCAAGAAGGACGCGGAGACCTCGCAGCTCGGCCTCGGGATCGCAACCGACACCGCCGGCCCCGCTAACGGCAACGGCCACTCCAACGGCGGCAACGGAGCGCCAGCCGCGAAGTCGGACACCCCGGTCCCGGCCGCGGCGGCGATGACCGAAACGCCCCCGGTGCGACCGGCGAAGATGCAGGGCCTCGACCTCGGCCCGGCCTGCGAGCAGTGCGGCGGCATGATGCAGCGCACGGGCTCCTGCTACACGTGCTCTTCGTGCGGCAACAACACCGGCTGCGGCTGAGCGGGCTCCGACAATGGAGAAGAAGCAACTGAGTCAGCTCGTGCTCGCGATCGGCTACGCGGGCGGCGCGGTCCTGCTGCTCCTGTTGCTCTTCAAGGACAACGCCGACGAGCTGACGGCAAGGGTCGCCTACACCGCCGCCAGCGCGATCGTCCTCGGGCTCGTCGCAGCCGCTGGAGTCAGGCTGCTCGAGCGGCCGGAGCCAGTTTCGCTATGGGGGTGGATGACGCTGCTGATCGCCGTCACCACCTTCCTTCTGATCCTGGTCGAAATCTGGCGAGACAGCTGGCTCCTTGCCGAGACCCGGGTGGCGGTGATGGTCGTTATCTCAATCCTCCTTGGAGGCGGCTCCCTGACCTTGAGCGCCGCGCCCGGGGATTACAGCCCGGCGGTCCAGCGCGCCCGCGGCGTCGCCATTCTCGGCCTGGTGGCACTGGGGACGCTGACCGTCCTCGCGGCGGTGGAGGTCGACATCGGGCCGCGCTGGTTCGGGGTCGCCTCGCTCGTCTTCCTGGTCTCCGCCCTCTCCCTGCCGTTCCTCCCGTCTATCCAGCTGCCGACGGGCCGAAATGACGAACCGGCGTGACCGACGGGCCGAAAAGACCTCTATAGAGAGACAAATCGGCCCGTCGGCGGGCGAGTGATGGAGCGCTTAGAAGTGCTGGCGTAAGGAGACGTCGCCGGCGCAGCGGTAGGTCATGCCGTTGAGGTGGATCAGCATCGGTAGGACGCGGGCGTAGAAGACGCCGGCGATGAAGCTGCCTTCCATCGTCCAGTTGCCCATCCGGTCGGTCTTCGCCGTGTCCACCACCGTGTAGGCATAGGCGGCGCGGCTCGATTCGTTGTCCCGGTAGAGCTTCACGGTCCGCCCGGCGCGGCACTTCGCTTTCGGCGAGGTGACCTTGCCGGTGAATTCCGTGCCTTCCCCGGAGGTGATCGTCACCGTCGACTTGATCGCTGCCGATGCCGATGCCGCCGACAACATCAGGGCCGCCGCTGCGACCAGGAACAAAACCGGCAACCGCCGGGTGAAGGGCCTCATCTCGTCCTCCCTTTGATCTCTCTCTGCCTGCGGAAGCGAGCCTATGCCGCTGCGGCGCAGGAGGCAACCGTCCGCAGCGCCTGCCGCGGGCGCGCCTTCAGTGGAGGACGACCTCGGCGTCGTGCCTCGGCGTCTCGGTGATCGCGCGGCGGAAGGAGCGCTCTGAGGCGGGGCGGGCCGGGGCGATCTCGCGGCGGCGGACCAGCTCGCGGAGGACGACGGCCATCTCGAACTGGGCGAAGGCGGCGCCGAGGCAGCGGCGGATGCCGCCGCCGAAGGGGATCCAGGTGTAGGTCCCGGGCGGGTTGTCGAGGAAGCGCTCGGGCAGGAAGCGGTCCGGTTCGGGGTAGATCTGCGGGTCGCGGTGGATCAGGTGGATGCAGGGGGTGACCGAGGCGCCGGCCGGCAGCTCGTAGCCGCCCAGCTCGACCGGCTCGGTCAGCTTCCGCACCACGAGGACGATCACCGGCCGCAGCCGCAGCGTCTCCTGGATCGTCGCCGTCAGATAGGCGTCCCCGCCCGCCTCGGTCTCGGCCCGCAGGCGCCCCAGCTTCTCCGGGTGGCGGGTCAGCCGCTCCATCGCCCAGGAGAGCGCGGTCGCGGTCGTCTCGTGGCCGGCGACCAGCAGGGTGAGGAGCTCGTCGCGGATCTCGGCGTCGCTCATCGGGCTGCCGTCCTCGTGGCGGGCGGCGACCAGCATCGAGAGGACGTCGTCGCGCTCGGCCAGGTCCTCGGCCGCGCGCCGCTCGGTCAGCTCCTGCGCCAGCAGCCGGTCGACCCGCTCGATCCGGCGGCGGAAGAGGGGGATGCCCTTGATCCGCTCGGGGCCGACCAGCAGCACCGGCAGCAGCGCCGCCGGGTTCGTCGTCAGGTCGAGGAAGTCGCGCAGCGCGTCCCGCAGCGGCGCCATCCGCTCGCCGCCGTGGACGCCGAAGACGGTCTCGAGCACGATCTCGAGCGTGATCGCCTGCATCCGCGGCCGCAGCTTGCAGGGCTCGCCGGTCGGCCAGCTCTCGATCTCGCGGGCGGCGATCTCGGCCATCTTCTCGCCGTAGGCCTGCATCCGCTCGCCGTGGAAGGGCGGCAGCAGCAGCTTGCGCTGGGCGATGTGCTTCTTCTCGTCGAGGACGAGGACCGAGTTCTCGCCGAGGATCGGGCGCAGGATCTGGTTGCCCTCGCCGGCGTGGAAGACGCGCGGGTCGCCGGTGAAGACCTGCTTGACCAGCTCGGGGTCGGAGAGGATCACCCAATCGCCCTCGTAGGCGATCCTGAGCGAGAACATGCGGCCGAAGCGGGCGCGGCCCTGCCGCAGGAACCACTGCGCCTGGCGCGACCAGATCGCCGTCTGCAGCGCCCGCGGCATCCGCGGCCCCGGCGGCAACCCCCGGACCGGCGCCGAGCCGTGCCCGTCGAGCGAAGCCGCAGCCTGAGCCGTCGCCTCCATGCGTCGAGCCTACTCCCGCAATTGCACAGTTTTGTGTGACATCCGTACGACCCTTCGCGTTGCGTGGTTCCTTTGTCGTTCTCCGGGTGACAAAGGAACCACGCAACTCGTAGCCTGCGGGCGTGGCCCGCCTTCCCCGCCTCCCCCCTGCGTTCGAGCACCGTTTCCTGAGAACCGCCTGCGGCCTGCCGCCGCGACTGCAGCGGCTGATCTTCGGGGCGCCGCCGGAGATCGACGGGCAGCGGCTCGCCGGCGACCTCCACGCGCTGATCCGGATCGCCGAGCTCGCCGGCAGCGACGAGTTCGCCAGCGACGACGTGAACGAAGCGCGGGCAGAACGCCGCTACGAGGCGAAGGTCGTCTCAGCGCGGCCGCCGCTGCCGATGGCGCGAATCGAAGATCTGACGATCCCCGGCCCCGCCGGCTCGATCGGCGCCCGCCTCTACGTCCCGCCCGGGCTGCCCGCCGGGCCAGCGCCGCTGCTCGTCTACTACCACGGCGGCGGCTGGGTGATCGGCGACCTCGAGACCCACGACGGCCCCTGCCGCTTCCTCGCCGCCCACGCGGGGACCGCGGTCCTCTCGATCGACTACCGGCTCGCGCCCGAGCACCCCTTCCCGGCGGCAGTCGAGGACTCCTGGGCGGCCTACGCCTGGGCG
>DATHFL010000230.1:0-7086 GCA_035318125.1 Solirubrobacterales bacterium
CGCGGCGGTCGAGGATCGCCTTCGGCTCCAGCTCCTCGTGGCCGGTGGGGACGCCGGGAACGCGGATCGCCTCGGCCAGCACGTCGGCCGGGCGCAGCAGCGCCTTCGAGGGCATGCAGGCGTAGTAGGAGCATTCGCCGCCGATCAGGTCGCGCTCGACGATCGCCACCCGCATCCCGCCGTCGGCCAGCCGTCCCGCGCAGACCTCGCCCGAGGGCCCGGCGCCGAGCACGATCGCGTCGTAGCTGCGCTCGCTCACGAGGGCAGTATCCCCGACCCCGTACAATTCGAAGCGCATTCCCAAGCACGGGGGCGACAGGCTTCGACGTGGTCGACTCGTGCGAACGGTTGCAGGTCGAGGTTGACGGAGGCCTCGTTAAACCCCGTCACAAACCAATACGTGCGGACCATGAGTTCGCCCTCGCCGCTTAGTCAATAGCTAAGCGCTGTGAGAGTCGGTCCTTCCCCGCCCGCGGGAAGGGGCACCGGCTTCAAAAGCGGGCTTACCCAGGCGGATCGCCCCGTCCGTCAGGGGACATCGAAGAGGGCTTTATCTCCCGCAGTGCCCGCCGGCGCGGACCCCGGGAGACGAGACCAAAGCGCCGGCTAAACCTGTAGACACCCTCGCACCGCGTCCGCGGATCCGAGTTCGAATCTCGGCGCCTCCATCAGCAGCCCCCGGTTGGGGGCTGCTCTGTTAGAGCGCGTTGACGACGCGCTGGGCTGCGACGAAGTCGACGCCGGAGTCGATCCTGGCTCCTCATTTCGAGCAAGCCTCGGATCGTTCCCAGGTAACGCATGAATTCTCCTCTATAGATCGATAGGCGGCGAGCGAATTTGCTGCTCGGCGTGCCGCGAAAGAAGGAGCCTCAGCTCGGTCTGGCCTGGGCGATCAAAAAGACAAGGGTGGAGGCGGAGGTCAGTCAGGGCACGCTGGCGGAGCGGATGGAAGTCGATCCCAGCCAGATCTCGCGGCTGGAGAAAGGCGGCAACCCGAGTTGGGGGACGGTGAGGAGGGTCGCCTATGGGCTCGACGTGACCCTGGACGAACTCGCCACCCTGGCGGAAGACTTCGAGCGGCGGCGGCAGGACCGGGCTGACTAGGGTTGGCTCATGGGCCGCTACGTCGCCTTCCTGCGCGGGATGAACCTGGGCGGGCGGCGGATCGAGAACGAGGAGCTGCGCCGCCACTTCGAGGAGATCGGGCTCGAGGAGGTGGCGACCTTCCGGGCCAGCGGCAACGTCGTCTTCTCCAGCCCGAGGCGCGAGGCTGAGGGCAAGCTCGCGCAGCGGGTCGAAACCGAGCTCGACGCCCGGCTCGGCTACGAGGTGCCGGTCTTCCTGCGCAGCATCGAGGAGGTGGCGGCGATCGCCGGGCGGGAGCCGTTCGACCGCAAGCGCGTCGCCAGGTCGAAGGGGAAGCTGCAGGTCTCGCTGCTGATGAAGAAGCCGAGCGCGGCGGCGCGGAAGAAGGTGCTCGCGCTGGCGACCGACGAGGACCTGCTGGCGATCGAGGGGGGTGAGCTCTACTGGCTCCCGAGCGGCGGCCTGCTCGAGTCCGAGCTCGACCTGAAGACAATCGCGAAGCTGCTCGGCGTCGACACCCGCCGCACGATGGGCACGATCGAGCAGATCGCCGCCAAGTACTGCTAGACCTCCGCCAATCCCTTCAGGTTGAGCAGCTGGCGGCGCATCATCACCAGGTCGCCGGGAGGCAGAAGCAGTCGTTCCAGGCCTCCGATCGGTCCCTTGCGTGCCGGCGACCAGGTCAGCTTGACGACGATCCGCGAGCGCTCCTTGTTCACCCGCTTGGCCCAGTAGGTGCAGGCGACCTGGCCGAATACGGGGCCGCGGTGGAGGATCGTCAGCGATTCGCCGGGCTCGAAGTCGACGAGGCGGAAGATCGTCGCCACCCGCTGACCGCGCTCCAGGCGCTCCAGGCCCGGCGTCAGCTCCTGCGGGCTGCGGCGGCCGAAGTTGTCGAGTTTGTCGTAGCTGTAGGGGGCGGCGCGGAGCTGGCAGAGCCAGCGAAAGACGACCTCCTGCGGGGCCTCGACGTCCACCGCGCGAAAGAGCGATTGGTGGGGTGGCTCGATCAGACCGTCGCAGGGATACGGCTGCGCCCGCTCCTCCGGGGTCGATCTCCACTCGCGGAAGGCGTCGGACCAGCCCATGGTCGGAGGTTACGCCTGCCTGCGGGCCACTAACTTGGTTCGTGCAATGGCGATCGCTACCGCAACCTCGCTTGACGTCTACGTCGGCGGCACGCTGCTCTTCGAGGACGTCTCCTTCAAGCTGGAGCCGCGTGAACGGATGACGCTTTCCGGGCGCAACGGGGCCGGCAAGTCGACGCTGCTGCGGGTGCTGGCGGGGGAGCTGGCGCCGGACAGGGGGTCGCTGACGGTGCAGCGGGGGGCGCGGGTCGCCCTCCACGACCAGCGGCCGCCGCGGGAATCGCGGGCGACGCTGGGCGAGTACGTCTTCTCCGGGCGCGCCGACATGCTGGAGACCGAGGCGGAGCTGGCGCGGCTGGAGGGGGAGATGGCCGCCGGCGGGGAGGAGGCGATGCGTGCCTACGCCGCCGCCCAGCAGCGGCTCGAAGCCGGCGGCGGCTACCGCTGGCGCGACGACGTGCTTGCGGTCCTCCGCGGCCTCGGCTTCGACGACGAGCAGGCCGGGCGGTCGCTCTCGACCTTCTCCGGCGGCGAGCTCACCCGCGCCTCGCTGGCCCGCGCTCTCGCCACCCGCCCCGACCTGCTCCTCCTCGACGAGCCGACGAACCATCTCGACATCCCCTCGCTGGAGTGGCTGGAGGGCTACCTGGTCGAGCTCGACGCTGCGGTCGTCCTCGTCGCCCACGACCGCTGGTTCCTGGAGGCGGTCGGCACCTCGGTGCTGGAGCTGGAGGCGCAGCGGGCCCGCTTCTTCGCCGGCCCCTGGCACGCCTGGCGCCAGGAACAGGCGAAACGGGAGATCGCCCTCGGCAAGGCGATCGAGCGCCAGCAGGCGGAGATCGCGCGGATGGAGCGGTTCGTCGAGCGTTTCCGCTACAAGGCGACGAAGGCGCGGCAGGCGCAGTCGCGGGTGAAGATGATCGAGAAAGCGAAGCGCGGCGGGCCGATGGCCGAAAAGCGCGACACCCGCAACCTGCGCTTCTCCTTCAAGCCGCCGGAGCGCCCCGGGCGGGTGGTGCTGAAAATGGTCAACGGGACGCTGGAGGTGCCGGGGCGGACGCTGCTCTCCGGCGCCAACCTCGAAATCGAGCGCGGCGAGCACGTCGCCCTCGTCGGCCCCAACGGCGCCGGCAAGACGACCCTGATCGAGACCCTCGCCGGCCAGCGCGAGCCGGCCACCGGCAGCGTCCGCACCGGCCACAACGTCAAGATCGGCTACCTCTCCCAGCACGCCGAGACCGCCGCCGGCTCCGGCACCGTGCTCGACGCCGCCAAGCGCGAGACCGGCCTGAGCGAGAACCAGGCGCGGGCGCTGCTCGGTGGCTTCCTCTTCTCCGGCGCCGACGTCGAGAAGCAGCTCTCCGACATCTCCGGCGGCGAGCAGCGGCGGCTCTCGCTGGCGATCCTCGTCGCCTCCGGCGCCAACGTCCTCGTCCTCGACGAGCCGACCAACCACCTCGACATCGAGAGCCGCGAGGCGCTGGAGGACGCGCTGACCGAGTTCGAGGGCGCGGTCCTGCTCGTCTCCCACGACCGGGCGCTGCTGGAGGCGGTCGGCAGCCGCACCCTCGTCTGCGAGAACGGCGAGCTGCGCAGCTATCCCAGCGGCTGGGCCGAGTACCAGCGGCGGCGCGACGAAGCCGAGGCGGAGGCGGCCGCGGCGGCGAAACCGGCGAGCGGCGGCCGCAAGAAGTACAGCGCGACGAAGCCGGCGCAGAAAGCGGCGCGCAAGGCGGCGAAGCTGGAGGAGCGGATCGAGCGGGCCGAGGCGAAGCTGCGCGAGCTCGAGGACGAGCTCGCCGACCCCGACGCCTGGTCGAGCCCGACCCGGGTCGGGCGGGCGACCAAGCGCCATGCCGAGGCGAAGGCCGCGGTCGAAGAGCTGTATGCCGAGTGGGAAGCCGCGCAGGCCGAAGCGGAGTCGACCGTACCTTAGGTGCTCTCCGGGTACCCTTCAGTATCTGACACTGAGGAGGAGTCATGGTCATCGCCATCGTCATCTCGGGAATCTCGTTTGCGGCAGCAGTTGTCTCCGGCGTGATTGCGGCCCGCTCCCGCCGTGCCAGCGAGGAATTCCGCGCCGCCGCCGAAGCCCGCTCGCGGTTGCAGGTCGCGACCGGATCGCTGCAGCTTGAGCTCTTCCTGGAGACGCGGTCCTTCGCCCGCCGACTCGAGCACTACTTCCGCGAGACCGGGGAGGAGGACTTCCTCGTAACCTATGCAGACCACGAGCCCGGCGCCTACCACCGCGGCGGCATGTTGCTCTACCGGATCCTCCGGCCCCTCACCGTTGGTGAGATCATCGAGAAACAGACGCTGGCCGGGGACCTGCTTCTCGATCCCGGACTGATGGACATGGTTCGATTCGGCCAGGCTGCGGTCGAGATGCTCACCGGCGAAGAGCTCGGGGCAGGCCTCGAGGGCGAGGACGTGATTCCAGGCTTCGCGATGAGCAGCTGTTGGGACATCGGCCACGAACGCTCGGCGATCTTCCAGCGGATCAGGGGCTCGTATCTCCGCGGCGGAGCCGCTGCGCTGCTCGCTCCGGAGAAGGGTGCGCCGGAGCCGCGGCGTTGCATCACCCATTCCGAGTTCTGCAAGCTCTGGGAGGGGCCGAACAAGCAGTCGAAGCGCTACGTCGCCTTCAACGAAAGCCTTGAGCCGATGAAGGCGACGCTGCACGGGTTCAACCGCTACCAGAACCCGATCCTCTGGTTGCGCCTGGTTGGCTACGCCTACGCCTGCGAAAGGTTCTTCGAGCAGATGTGGCGGTCGATGTTCGCCAAGCGCTTCTGGCAGCGCATCAGCAACTGGCGGCAGGAACCGGTCGAGTTCGGGACGATCGGCGTGCCGGTGGTGGAGATGCTGGAGGACCTCGCCGCGCATGGGGAGGCCTCCGAGCTCAATCGCTACATCGCTCGGCACGCGCGCGACTACGTAGTCCGCTTCGACGAGATCATCGACAGCGCCCTCTGAGCCGGCTGGCGTCCCGGAACTACACCTGGGACAGCTGGCGCTCGAGCACGACGCGCGTGTTCCTGGCCGGCGCCAGGGTGATGTTGCGGACCTTGACGCGTTCGGGCTTCGTGCCGACCGGTCGCAGCTCGGCCCGCTCGACGAACTCGCGCAGGATCGTCCGCATCTCGTATTCGGCGAAGGCGGCGCCGATGCAGCGGCGGACGCCGCCGCCGAAGGGAATCCAGGCGTAGTTGTCGGCCTTGCCGTCGAGGAAGCGCTCGGGCCGGAACTCCTCCGGCTCGGGGAAGAGGTCGTCGCGGTAGTGGAGGGCGGCGATCGCCGGCAGGACGAAGGTGCCCTCCTTCAGCTCGTAGTCGCCGATCGTCGCCGGCGCGGTCAGCTTGCGGGCGACGTCGACGATCACCGGACGCGCCCGCAGCGTCTCTTTGACGGTCGCGGCCAGGTAGTCCTCCTCGCCCGCCGCCAGGGACTCGCGCAGCCGCGCCAGCACCTCGGGGTTGCGGGTCAGCAGCTCGACCGCCCAGGCGAGGCCGGTCGCGGTCGTCTCGTGGCCGGCGCCAAGCACCGTGACCAGCTCGTCGCGCAGTTCCCGGTCGTTCATCGCCTCGCCGTCCTCGTCGCGGGCGCCGAGCAGGAGGGAGAGGACGTCGTCGCGCTCCTCGTGGCCCGGTTCAGCCCGCCGCAGTCGGATCTCCTCGTAGATGAACTCGTCGAGCGCTTCCCGCGAGCGGACGAAGCGCGGCCAGGGGCTGCCGGGGCCGAGGTTGCGGCGCAGGATCGGGAACGAGGTGATGACGCCGACGCGGCGGGCGAAGTCGTCGATCAGCCGCTCGAAGCGCTCCAGCCGCTCCTCGTCGTGGACGCCGAAGACCGCGCGCATGATCACCGCCAGGGTGATCCGCTGGGTGTGGGGGCGCATCGCGAACGGCTCGCCGACCGGCCAGCTCTCCATCTCCCGCCGGGTCATCTCGACGATCAGCTCCTCGTAGCGGCGCACCCGCTCGCCGTGGAACGGCGGCAGCAGCAGCTTGCGCTGGCGCATGTGGGGCTCGTCGTCGAGGGTGAGGACGGAGTGGGGGCCGAGCGCCGGCTCCAGCACCGTCGCGTTCGCCTCGCCGGCGTGGAAGGTCGCGGGCGCGCCGGTGAAGACCGCTTTGACGAGGTCGGGGCGGGCGACGTAGACGATCGTCCCGAAGAAGGGGAAGCGGACGCTGAAGATGTCGCCGTAGCGGCGCTGCTGGCGGGAGAGGAAGCCGAGCGGGTCGCGCGCGTAGCGCACCGCCTGCGCGATCGCCGGCGCCTTCGATCCCGGCGGTAGCTCCCGAGTCGAGAGCGTCCGCCTCTGCGGCAGCGTCGCCTGCTCCATGGACGGGAGGTTACCGAGGTACCGAGAAAACTGGCCACCCAGCCAGTCCCCCTCCCGAACTGCATCAACTTCTACACCCAGCAGAAGTAGAAGTTGATGCAGTTCGGGAGGGACGGGAGTTAGAAGACGATCGTGCGGTCGCCGTCGAGGAGGACGCGGTCGTCCAGGTGGGCCATCACGGCTCGGGCCAGGACCAGGCGCTCGATGTCCCTCCCGATGCGGACCATGTCGGCGACCTCGTCGCGGTGGTCGACCGGCTCGACGTCCTGGGCGATGATCGGGCCGGCGTCGAGCTCGGCGGTCACGTAGTGCGCGGTGGCGCCGATCAGCTTCACCCCGCGCTCGTAGGCGCGGTGGTAGGGGTCGGCGCCGACGAAGGCGGGCAGGAAGCTGTGGTGGATGTTGATCGCCGGCGCCCGCAGCGAGCGCAGGAAGTCCTCGGAGAGGATCTGCATGTAGCGGGCGAGGACGAGCAGGTCGACGTCGCCGAGCAGCTCCAGCGCCGTGCGCTCGGCCTCCTCCTTCGCCCCTGGCTCGACCGGCACGTGATGGAAGGGGAGGCCCAGC
>DATHFL010000231.1:0-3118 GCA_035318125.1 Solirubrobacterales bacterium
TCGACGGCGAGTTCGCCCGCGCTGCTCATCGACCCTCCTCGGGCGGCAGCCAGGTGGTGACGCGGCGGTATAGCTCGCGCGGGCGGTCCTCCTCATAGAGGGATGCCGCCACTCGTATCGGACTGGTTTGACTGGCTCGCAACGGCACCGGCACCCTAAACACCCGTTCCTCGCCCGGCTCCAGCTCCAGCTTGTAGGTAGCGATCTTGCCGCCTTTGCCGGCCTTCACGTGGAGGCGGTAGGCCTGCGGATCGTGTTCGGCGCTGACCACGCCGACCCGGACCGCCTCGCCGTCGCCTTCCTCGCCGGGGAGCATCCAGAGCGCCGTGTAGCCGGCGGCGTCGCCGGCCGGCAGGGGCGTGTAGGCGAGCGCCAGCGCCCCCACCGCCGCGGCGAGGGCGGCGATCCCGAAGACGAGGTCGACCGGGCGCAGCTTGGGCAACGACCGGCGCGGGCCCGCTTTGCTCGCGCGCGCCGCCTTCGGCCGCCGCAGCGCCGCCGCCCGCGCGGCGCCGATGACGACGAGGACGAGCAAGAGCGCCCAGCTGAGGGTGCGGATGCCGCCGGGGAAGGCGTCGAGGACGATGCCGCCGAGGCAGAGCACGGAGAGGCCGCAGGCCAGGACCAGCACGAGCAGCCGCTGCGGGTCGAGGCGGTAGGAGGCGAAGGAGGCGGAGACGATCGCGTAGCCGGGCAGGAACACCGCCAGCGGAACCGCCGCGATCAGCCGCACCAGCTCCCAGGGCAGCAGCGTCGCGACCAGCGCGCAGAGGACCGCGGCGATCACCACCCGCTCGAGGTCGCGGTGCCCCCTCACGGCCGGTCCCCCAGGTCGTAGACGACGATCGCGCCGCTGTCGTAGGTCCGCCCCAGCGGCACTTCGGCGAACTTGTGGACCGAGGCGATCGGCAGCAGCGCTTCCTCTTCGGCACCGGGGACGAAGAAGAAGGAGCCGCGGACGGCGTCGGTCGCCACCCGGCGGCGGTCGGCGACGACGTAGCCGACATGATGGTCGTCGAGCAGCGGCAGCTCCCAGTCGTGCAGTTCGGTCTCGGGCAGGATCGTCTTCACCGCCAGCGCGTCGCCGGTCTTCGCCCGCGCCCCGCCGGGGGCGAGGATCATCCGCGCGTCGGCGTCGGCGGCGGCGAACTTGCCCCTCGGCACGTACTCGCCGATCCAGCGCGCCAGCGCCACCGGCTCGGACTCGATCTCGCGCTCGCCGACCGAGATCCGCAGCGGCTGGGCGAGCTGGGCGTCCCAGGGCCAGCCGGCGATCGCGCCGCCGACGACGATCGTGCCCAGCGCCGCGACCAGCGCCGCCTTGCGCTGGCCCCAGCGCGGCCCGCGGCGGACCAGCCGCAGCGCCCCGTAAGCGACGATCAGGGCGAGGCCGATGAAGAGGAACTCGCTGGCCCGGTTGGCCGTCTCCCAGGCCCGCGGCGCGAAGCGCAGGCCGAGGCTGGCGAAGAAGGCGGCGCCGGCGGCGCAGAAGACCAGCGCGTAGGGGCGCTCGCGGCGCATCCCCCAGACGCGGCGGAAGCCGGCGAGGAAGCCGAGCCCCAGCACCCCCACCGCGCCGAGGGTGACGAGGCGGGCGAGCCAGGGCGTTTCGCTGATCGCCGCCGAGGAGGAGGACTGGAAGAGGCCCCGCGCCTCCGACTCGCCGGAGACGGTGTCGAGGGTCGAGGTGAAGGCTTCCTCCAGCACCGGGCCGAGGTAGCCGACGGTCGACTCGGCGGCGATCAGCAGCCAGCCGGCCGCGGCGACGGCGGCGAAGACGACGAAGGGCCAGGGGTTGGGCCGCGGCTTGCCGGAGAGGCGGGCGGCCAGCGCCAGGGCCAGCAGGACGACCACCAGCGCGTATGAGGTGAGGTGGTGGGTGACGACGATCGCCAGCGTCCCCAGCACGATCGGCACCGCCCACGCGCGCACCCTGGACGGCGCCGCGACTTCGCGCTCGGCGAAGGCGGCGAGCACCGCGACCAGGATCGGCAGGGAGAGCGACTCGTAGGAGTACTGCACCCCCCAATAGAGGAAGTTGGAGCTGCCGGCGTAGATGACGACGGCGAGGCCGGCGACCCGGTGCGAGCCGCTGACCCGGGTGAAGAGGACGAAGAGCGAGAGCACCAGCAGGAGGCGTGCCATCGCGATCAGGACGATGCCGGCGCCGAAGGCCGACATCCCGGTCAGCGACATCAGCGCCGAGGTGGCGCTGGCGAGGCCGGGGTAGCCGGAGGTCACCGGCAGGATCGGGTTCTCGTTGAAGAGACCGTGGTGGAGGGCGACCTGTTCGGCGTTGTAGGCGTGGATCGGCTCGTCGGCGAAGGTGAAGAGGAAGGGGTCGCGGATCACCTTCACCGCGTAGAGCGCGAGCCCGAGCAGGGCGACGAGGGCGAAGCGCTCGCGCAGGGAGACGTCGCGGAGGCTGAGCCGGTAGCCGGTCGGCAGCGCGATCAGCAGCACCCCCGCCCAGTAGGGCACCTGCGAGGGATCGCCGCCTTCGCGTGCGAGCGCGTTGACCCAGGCGCAGAGCAGCAGCCCGAGGCCGGAGCAGAGGCACAGCGCCAGCAGCGGCGAGGGCCCCTTTTCGGCCAGGCGGCGACCGGCATCGCGGGCGCCAAAAGCCCTGCTCTTCAGTGCCGCCATGCCGCGATCTTACGGATGGGGTCCCCGGTCCCCCTGGTAAGGTCGAGCGCCCCCCGCGGCCGCGACCCCTGGAGGCCAGTTTGAGCTCGTCCCCTAGCCACGCCCTTCTCCAATCGGACGAGGAGTGGGATGTCCGTAACAAAGTCCTCTCAGAGACCCTGACGGGGCTGATCCGCGAGGAATCGTCCGCGGGCGCCAGCACCGCTCTCGACGTCGGCTGCCAGAACGGCTGGACCACCGACCGCTACGCGAAGCTGACCGGCCTCGAGTGGGTCGGGATCGACCCGGCGCTGACCGAGCCGACCCGCTCGCCGAACGGGATCGAGCTCCATCCCGGCTTCTCCAACAGGCTCGACTTCCCCGACGACTCCTTCGACGTGGTGATGCTCGCCAACGTCTACGAGCACATCTTCCCCGAGGACCGGGTCGCCTCCTTCCGGGAGATGAACCGGGTCCTGCGCCCCGGCGGGGT
>DATHFL010000232.1:0-3037 GCA_035318125.1 Solirubrobacterales bacterium
CGGTCGCCTGGTGGGGGCGGCTCCAGGTCGAGGGCCTGGAGACGGTCCCCGAGCAGGGACCGCTGCTGATCATCGGCAACCACGACAGCCACTGGGACCCGATCATGGTCGGGATCGCCGCCCGCAAGCGGCGCCAGATCCGCGCCCTCGCCAAATCGGACCTCTGGAAGGTCCGCGGCCTCGGCCCGGTCCTCAACGGGATGGGGCAGATCCCGATCGAGCGCGGCAAGGGCGACAAGGAGGCCCTGGCCCGGGCGATCGAGGCGCTGCGCGCCGGCATCTGCATCGGCGTCTTCCCGGAGGGGACGCGCTCCCGCGGCAAGGTCCTGCGCGCCCGCAGCGGCGTCGGCCGCCTCGCCCTCGAGGTGCCCGAGGCCCACGTCACCCTGGTCGCGATCGAGGGCACCAGCGACCTCACCGGCTTCCCCCGCCGCCCCCGCATCCGCATCCGCTTCTTCAACCCGGTCGGCGGCCAGCCCCGCCCCGACGAGGACCCCGCCGAGCTCTCCGCCCGCCTCCTCGCCGAGATCCGCGAGCTCGTCCCCCCCTCGCTCTCCCACCGCAAGCGCCCCAAGCTCAGCGGCGTCTCCGAAGACTAGGTCGAGACGTGTCGCTTTTGTCCCCTCTGGGGAGACAAAAGCGACACGCGGATCGTTGACTGGTCGTCTTAGGTCTCGGACTGCCGCCCCACTGGCGCGACGAAGGTTCGTTTGCCGGTGTCGACGAGGATCGCGCGGGTGCGCGAGAGGTCGAGCGCCGAGCTCAGCACCGCGTCGGAGTCGTCGCCCCAGCGGTAGCGGAAGGTCCCGGCGGGATAGGTGGCGCCCCGCGGGCCCTTCAGGTAGACGCGGCAGAGCGTCCCCGAGGGGACTCCGTGGACGTACATGCGGATCTCGGTGCCGTAGGCGTGCGGCTCCAGGGTCGCGTAGATGCTGATCCCCGGCGGCAGCGAGGCGAACTTCACGTGCTGCTGCGGGCCGCCCTCGTCGCCTCCGGAGAAGACGAAGATCGCCAGCGCCGCCACGGCCAGCGCCGCCGCCGCGCCGCCAAGCGCGAAGCCGCCGAAGGTGCGCCGCCGCCGGCGTTGCTCCTGCCGGCGCTCGCCCTCGATCGTCGCCGCGATCCGCGCCCCCAGCTCGGGCGGCGGTTGCGGCGCCGGGCCGAACCGCGCCGGGTCCGCGTGGGGGAGCATCTGCGCCACCGGCTGCAGCAGCGCCAGCTCGGCCCGGCAGGCGGCGCAGCCGTCGAGGTGCGCCTCCAGCCCCGCCCGCTCGTCTCCCTCGAGCTGTCCGAGCGCGTAGGCGCCCAGCGACTCGCGCCACTCCCGGCACTCGTTCCTAATCTTCATAGCCCATCTCCTCGAGCACGACCCGCAGCGCCCGCAGCCCGTAGTAGACGCGGCTCTTCACGGTCCCCTCCGGCACCCCGAGCTCCGCCGCCACCTCCGCGTAGGGACGGCCGCGGTAGTAGGTCTCGACCAGCACCCGCCGGTGGTCCTCGCCGATCCGCCGCATCGCCTCCTCGACCTGCCAGGAGAGCAGCGCCTGCTCGAGCGGCTCGACGCTCGGCTCGATCCCGCCCTCGGCGACGCCGGGCCGCACCGCCCGCGCCCGCCCGAGGTCGATGACGACGTTGCGGAGGATCGCGAACAGCCACGTGCGCAGCGAGCCGATCCTCGGGTCGAAGCGGTCGCCCGCGCGCCAGGCGCGGAGGAAGGTCTCCTGGACCGCCTCCTCAGCGAGGCCGGAGTCCCCCAGCGAACGAACCGCGAAGCCGTACAACTCGCCCGAGTGGGCGGCGTAGGCCTCGCGGACGTCGCGTTCGCGGCTGAGCGCACCCCGGGTCGAAGTTCCCAACGGGATCATCCGACCCGGCATACGCTCCCCGGCAGAGCCGGGTTCAATGCCTCTCTAGGAGAGTCCTATTCGAGTTTTCCGATCTTGAAGATTTTCGTCCCGCAGTCCGGGCAGACGCCCTGGATCGCCGGGCGGCCGTTCTTCATCGTCACCTGTTTGGCGTCTTTGATCTCGACCTTCTTGCGCTCTTTCACGCAGTAACCCTCAGGCATGAAGGGACCCTCCTTTCGTTGCCGCGAACGGCAAAATCTCGCGTGGCGCGAGGTGGATTGAGGCGAATGTAACGCAGACCGACGACGCTCCCGCGAGATTTCGTGACAATTCACACAAAACGCCCAGGTCCCCCGTCAACTACCCTGCCCCCGCAGTCGCAAGCCCTTCCCAAGCTTTCAAGGAGATAACGGAATGCCCGAAGCAGTCATCGTCGACACCATCCGCACGCCGATCGGCCGTGCCTTCAAGGGGTCGCTGGCCCAGCTGCGCCCCGACGAGATGGGCGCCTACGTGGTCGACCGGCTGCTCGAGCGCAACCCCGAGGTCGACCCGGCCCTGATCGAAGACCTCTTCTGCGGCGTCGGCATGCCGCAGGGCCTGCAGGCCTTCAACCTCGCCCGCATCATCTCCCTGCTCAGCGAGAAGCTGCCGCAGGAGGTCAACGGGCTCACCGTCTCCCGCTACTGCTCCTCCAGCCTCGACGCGATCCGCCACGCCGGCAACGCGATCAAGGCCGGCGAGGGCGACGCCTACCTCGCCGTCGGCGTCGAGTGGGTGAGCCGCTACAACGAGCGCACCGAGCCCGCCGGTGAGGCCGACCAGAACGAGAACCTCAAAGGCAACAACGGCCAGCCCAACGCCTACATCGCGATGGGCGAGACCGCCGTCAACGTCGCCAAGAAGTACGAGGTCAGCCGCGCCGACATGGACAAGTTCGCGCAGCGCTCGCAGGAACTGGCGGTGCGCTCGCAGGAAGACGGCTTCTTCGACCGCGAGATCGTCCCGGTGAAGCTGCCCGACGGCAGCGAGGCGACCAAGGACGACGGCCCCCGCGCCTCCTCGACCCTGGAGAAGCTCTCCGAACTGCCGGAGGCCTTCGGCGGCGGCGGTGTCACCGCCGGCAACTCCTGCCCGCTCAACGACGGCGCCGCCGCGGTGCTGCTGATGAGCGACACCAAGGCCAAGGA
>DATHFL010000233.1:0-11896 GCA_035318125.1 Solirubrobacterales bacterium
CGTGGACGTCTTCGCCTTTGTGGAAGACGTCTTTGAGGACCGCCTCGTCGGCGACGTGGGCGAGGACGCGGAGCTCGACCTGGCTGTAGTCGGCGGAGAGCAGCCGCGCCCCCTCCTCGGCGACGAAGCAGGCGCGGACCGGGCGGCCGATCTCGGTCCGGATGGGAATGTTCTGCAGGTTCGGGTTGGTGCTGGAGAGGCGGCCGGTGGTGGTCGCGGTCTGGTTGAAGGTGGTGTGGACGCGGCCGGTCTCGGGGTCGATCAGCTCCGGCAGCGAGTCGAGGTAGGTGTTCTTCAGCTTCGTCAGCTCGCGCCACTGCTCGATCTTCTCGATGATCGGGTGCTCGTCGCGGATCTGGGCGAGGACGCGGGCGTCGGTCGAGAACCCGGTCTTGCCGCGCCGCTTCTTCGTCAACTCCAGCTTCTCGAAGAGGATGCGGCCGACCTGCTGCGGCGAGCCGATCGTGAACTCCTCCTCGGCCAGCTCGAAGATCTCCCTCTCCAGGGTGTCGATCCGCTCGCCGAAGCCGGCGCCGACCTCGGCCAGGCGCTCGGCGTCGAGCTTCAGCCCCTCCCGCTCCATCGCCGCCAGCACCGCCACCAGCGGCAGCTCGACCTCGCGCAGCAGCTGCTCCAGGCCCAGCTCATTGATCCGCGGCGACTGCACCGCGGCCAGCGCCGCGACCAGGCGCGCTTCCTCGGCGGGGTCGAGGCCGGGCTCCAGCTCCTCGCCCAGCGCCAGCTGCCCGTCCTCCTCCTCGGCCTTGCCGGCGGCGGCGCCCTCGGCGAGGCCGATGCCGGCGTCGGCGGCGAGCTCGACCAGGTCGTAGGTGCGGCGCTGCGGCTCCAGCAGGTAGGCGGCGACCATCGTGTCGTGGTCGAGGTTCGGCTCGATCCCCTCCCGCGCCGCCGCCGCGAGCAGGCCGTGGCGGCCACCGCCGAGCGACTTGGCGTCGTGGGCGGCGAAGGGCTTGCCGTCAAGGGCGACCGCGAGCTCGTCGAGGGTGCCGTTCCCGGCGAGGACGCGCTCGGCTTCTGCCGCCGCCCAGCGACCGCCGGCGATCCCCAGGGCCAGCGGCCCCGCGCCAAGGTCCTCCGGCTTGCCCTCCTCCGCGGCGACCTCGAGCTCGGTCTCGACCCTGCGGCCGGGCACCGCGTCGCCCTCGGGCAGCGCTTCTTCCAGCCGCTCCAGCACCGCCCGCAGCTCGAACTCGCGCATGAAGTCACGCAGGGCGCCGCGGTCGGGTTCGCTCGACATCGCCGCGGCCAAGTCGACCCCGGTCTCGATGTCGTACTGCAGGGTCGCCAGCTGCTTCGAGAGCCGTGCGTTCTCGGCGTGCTCGACCAGGTTCTGTTTGCGTTTGGCGCCGGAGATCTGGTCGACGCTCGCCAGCACCGCTTCCAGCGAGCCGAACTGCTGCAGCAGCTGGGTCGCCGTTTTCTCGCCGATTCCGGGGACGCCGGGGATGTTGTCGGAGGTGTCGCCGCGCAGCCCCATCAGGTCGGTGATCGACTCCGGCGGCACCCCGTAGCGCTCTTCCACCGCCGCGCGGTCGTAGATCTTGGTCTCGGTGATCCCGCGCGAGGTGCTCATCACCCGCACCCCCTCGCCGACCAGCTGGTAGGCGTCGCGGTCGCCGGTCACCACCATCACCTCGATCCCCTGCTCGCGCGCCTGCTTGACCAGCGAGGCGATCACGTCGTCGGCCTCGAAGCCCTCGACCCTGACGTTGGTGTAGCCGAAGGCCTCGACCAGCGGCATCAGGTGCGGCCACTGCTCGCGCAGCAGGTCGGGGCGCGGTTTGCGCTGGGCCTTGTAGAGGTCGTAGGTCTTCTCGCGGCCGCTCCAGCCGGCGTCCCAGGCGACCACCACGCCCTGCGGGTGGTGCTCGTCGATGATTTTCACCAGCATCGAGGCGAGGCCGTAGATCGCGTTGGTCGGGCGCCCGTCGCTCGTCCCGATCGACTCCGGCAGGGCGAAGAAGGCGCGGTAGGCGAGGCTGTTGCCGTCGATCAGGAAGAGCTGCGGGGCCGTGGGCGCGTCGGGCACGGGGGCGACTCTAGCCGCGCGGCCTCATATGCGACCCAGACAGAACGCGCGCCACGTCGGCGACGACGCGCTCCGGCCCTTCTTCGAGCTGGCGTTCGCTGAAGCGGAGGACGGTGAAGCCAGCGGCACGCAGGTCGAGGTCGCGCTCGTGGTCGTCCTCGAAGGCAACCGAGCCGCGGTGATAGGCGAAGCTGTCGGTCTCGACCACGAGGCATTGCGCCCGCCAGAGGAAGTCGACTTCCCACCGGCCCAGCTTCACGTTGACCTCGGGCGGCGGCAGTCGATGGCGGCGGCAGAGGTCGAGGAAGTAGCTCTCGAGATCGCTGCGCGAGCCGTCGCTCTCCACTCCTCCCAATCGCATCCCCTTGAACTCCGCCTGGCGGATAGCGCGGCGGACGAGGTAGGGAGGTACGACGCCATCGAGGTCGTCGATGGTGCGTTGGACGGTGGTGACGGGGATGTTGTGACGGCGGGTGACCAGCTGTCCTCCCCTGCCTCCTCTGATTGGCGAGGAGGAGGGAGGGGAGGACAGATGGGTGAGAGAGGGACAGCGGTGCAGGTGGATGCCGCGGCGCGACTTGCGTCCGGTGGTGGTCGGGACCGAGACGTGGACGGGGCCATCGAGGGGTCGCAGGAGATCCCAAAGGGCTGCGGCGGAGCCGTGGCTCAAGACCGCTCCATCACCGCAAGCGAGCACCGCCGCCATCCAGCGAGCGTGGAGGCTTAGGCCGCCGTGCCCAACCGCGTAGACGCCTTGGTGGACCGATGCAGCCGTCCCGCGCGCACCCTTTCCGAGATCGTCGACCTCCCGAGCCCCGCCGTCACCAGCTGCTTCGCGGTGACCACACCGTGCTGCGTGGCCGCAAGTCGAGCAATCGCGGCATCGACCGTGTCGCCTTTGTTCGCCATATCCGAACAAAGGCGACAGGCCTCGCTTTCTCTCCCCCACCACTCGCCGAGAACTTCGCTACGTGCGCTTGGACTCGATTCGTTCGGTCAGTGCGATTACGACCTTGGGGTCGAATTGAGTCCCACTGCAGGCGTGCAGCTCGGCGATTGCCTCCTCGACGCTCATCGCCTTGCGGTAGGAGCGGTTGGTGGTCATCGCGCTGAAGGCGTCGCAGCAGGCGACGATGCGGGCCTCGATCGGGATCTCCTCGCCGGCGAGGCCGTCGGGGTAGCCGGCGCCGTCGAAGTGCTCGTGCGAGGAGCGGACGATGCCGCCGACGTCGGCGAGGACGCCGCCGATCCGCTTCAGCATCCGCTCGCCCTCGATCGTGTGCCGGCGCACCACCGCCCACTCCTCCTCGCTCAGCTTGCCGGGTTTGTTGATGATCTCCTTCGGCACGGTGATCTTGCCGATGTCGTGGAGGAGCGCGGCGAACTCGATGTCGCGGCGCTGCTTGAGGGTGAGGCCGAGGCTGTCGCTGACCCCGAGGGCGAGCTCGACGACGGCGCGGCTGTGGCTGCCGGTGTAAGCGTCGTCGGCCTCGACCACGTCGCCGAGCAAGAGCGCGGTGCCGTGGTAGGCCTCGCTGAGGGCGAGCGCCTGGTCGACGCGGCGCTGGCGCTCGCGCGAGAGCACCGCGAGGACCGCCGCCAGCGGGATCACGAGGAGGCAGATCCCCGGCCCGATCGCCAGCGCCGCGAAGGCGGCGAGGAGACCGATCGGCGCCAGCGCTGCGTCGAGGCCGTAGACCGGGGCGATCATCCGCCCCACCGTGGCCGGCGGGGTGCCGTCGATCAGCCGGGCACGGAGCGCGGCGGCGGCGAAGTCGAAGCCGAACTGCGCGGCGAGGGCGAGCAGGTAGATCGGCCAGTCGTCCCAGGCGAAGGTCTGGGCGCCGGCGACGACGAGGACGAGCGCCGGGCCGACCGCGTGCCAGCAGTCGGCGAAGACGTGGAAGGCGCGGCGGAAGCTGACCACGCCCGTGTAGTGGTCGGTGAGGCGGCCGAGCGCCCAGCTGACGCTGACGACCAGCGGCACGATCGGCGTCGGCAGCAGGAAGAGCATCGGCACCAGGACCAGCTCGGTCGGCACCGTGTAGCCGTCGGCGATGTCGAAGCGGGCGCGGCAAGCGGCGACGTAGGCAGTCACCAGCAGGACCAGCTCCGGCGCCTCCAGCGTCCGCGGCGAGGAGAGCAGCAGCGCCATCGCGAGTGCCACCGCAAGGAAGCCGAGTGCCATCCCGTACTCGACCCGCCGCTCACGCCCTTCGGCCCGGATCTGGGCACGGGTTCGCCCGCGGGCGAAGAGTTGCTCGCGGCGGGACGCGCGGGGGCTCTCGACCTGCGTCCTCACTCGAAGAGTGAAAAGTGGGTAGACACGTCGTCCAAATTACTTAAGAACTGCAATCCGCTTCCCGATCAGCTTTGCACATCCATCAGCTGACAAAGCAAGCCTCCGTGTCCACCAGTCCGCGGACTTGCCACCAGGGGAGGTTTTGCAGTTGAAGTCCATGCGCACCACGCTCAAGGTGGCGACCGGCGCACTACTCGCCACCGCTTTCTTCGCGGCCTCGGCCAACGCCTGCTCGTACCCGGCTGGAGAGCAGGTCTTCTCTGCCTGGGGCGACCCGCGCTCCTACGTGCTCGTCCCCGACGGCGACTTCGCCGCGGGTGGCGCCGGCTGGACGCTCGAGGACGGCGCCGCCGTCGTCTCGGAGGCGCTCTCGCTGCCGGCGGGCAGCTCCGCCGTCAGCCCGGTCCTCTGCATCTCGAAGGACACGCCCTTCTTCCGGGCGATGGCCCGCGACAGCGGGATCGCGGGATCGCGGCTCCAGTTCGAGATCCTCTACGAGGGTCTCGAAACCGCTCGCAACCGCGTGGTCGGCGGCGACCGCCAAGAGGACTGGGACCCGACCCAGCCCGTGGCCCAGAACTACGGCCTCGCCACGCTCGACGGCGACGGCTCGGTCCGGATCCGGATCACCGCGGTCGGCGGCACCTGGAAGGTCGACGACTTCTACATCGACCCCTTCGCCCGCTACTAACTCCCCTCCCAGCTAAATCCCATCTCGGCCAAGGGCCCGGGCGACGTCAACAACGACGCGCCCGGGCCCTTCTTCGAGCTGGCGTTCGCTGAAGCGGAGGACGGTGAAGCCAGCGGCACGCAGGTCGAGGTCGCGCTCGTGGTCGTCCTCGAAGGCAACCGAGCCGCGGTGGTAGGCGAAGCTGTCGGTCTCGACCACGAGGCGCTGCGCCCGCCAGAGGAAGTCGACTTCCCACCGTCCTACCTTCACGTTGACCTCCGGCACCGGCAGTCGATGGCGGTGGCAGAGGTCGAGGAAGTAGCTCTCGAGGTCGCTGCGCGAGCCGTCGCTCTCCACTCCCTCCAACCGCATCCCCTTGAACTCCGCTTGACGAATCGCGCGGCGGACGAGGCGTGGGGGCAGCGTGCCGCGAATGTCGTGAATCGTGCGCGCCACGGTCGTGACGGGGATGCGGTGGCGGACGGTCACGAGGGGGACGGGGCGGTTTTGGGTCCCGTGGGGAGACAAATCCGCCCCACCCACGCTGAGGGTTGAGCAACGATGGATGCGAATACCTCGGCGTCGTCCGCGACCGTTGTGATGCGGCACCGAAACGTCGATCGGACCGTCGATCGGCCGCAGTAGGCCCCAGAGCACCGCTGCGGATCCGTGGCTGAGCACCGCCCCCTCCCCGCAAGCAAGAACCGCTGCCATCCATCGCCCCCCACGATTCACCCCGTGATGGCCTACCGCGTAAACGCCTCGATGGAGGCGATGCAATTGCCCCCGCTCCGCGCGCTTGGCAGCGGCCCTTCGAGTCAACCCCGCTTCTTCAAGCTGCCCCACCGTGACGACGCCGTGCTGGCGCGCCGCAATCGCTGCCACTCCTACATCGAGAGGGGCGGATTTGTCTCCCATGAGGGGACAAAGCCGCCGCCAACCATTTCTCGCCCCTTTATGGCCCCGCGAAGTTCGCTATACGCGGCCTGATTCGACCAGCTCGACCAGGGCCGTGACGACCTCGGGGTCGAATTGGGTGCCGGCGCAGGCTTTGAGCTCGGCGATCGCGGCTTCGGTGCTCATCGCCTTGCGGTAGGAGCGGGTCGTGGTCATCGCGCTGAAGGCGTCGCAGCAGGCGACGATGCGGGCCTCGATCGGGATCTCCTCGCCGACGAGGCCGTCGGGGTAGCCGGCGCCGTCGAAGTGCTCGTGCGAGGCGCGGACGATTCGGCCGACCTCGGCGAGGACGCCGCCGATCCGCTTCAGCATCCGCTCGCCCTCGATCGTGTGCTGGCGCATGACCTCCCACTCGGCCTCGTCGAGCGGGCCTTCCTTGTTGATGATCTCGTCGGGGACGGAGATCTTGCCGACGTCGTGGAGGAGGGCGGCGAACTCGACGTTGCGGCGCTGTTCGAAGCCGAGCCCGAGGCTGTCGCTGACGGCGAGCGAGAGCTCGACGACGCCGCGGCTGTGGCTGCCGGTGTAAGCGTCGTCGGCCTCGACCACGTCGCCGAGCAGCAGCGCCGTCCCCTGGTAGGCCTCGCTGAGCGCCAGCGCCTGGTCGATCCGGGTCTGGCGCTCGCGCGAGAGCACGGCGAGGACGAGGGCGAGCGGGATCACCGCCAGGCAGATCGCCGGTCCGACCTGGAGCGCGACCGCGGCGGCGAGGAGGCCGATCGGCGCCAGCGCCGCGTCGAGGCCGTAGACCGGGGCGATCATCTGCAGGACGGCGCGCGGCGGCGTGTGGTCGATCAGCCAGGCCCGCGCCGCCGTGGCGGCGAAGTCGAAGCCGAACTGGGCCGCGAGGGCGAGCCCGTAGATCGGCCAGTTGTCCCAGGCGAAGACCTGGGCGCCGGCGAGGGCTATCACCAGCGCCGGCCCGACCGCGTGCCAGCAGTCGCCGAAGACGTGGAAGGCGCGGTGGACGCTGGCCCGGCCACTGGCGTAGTCGATCAGGCGCCCGAGCAGCCAGCTGACGCTGACGACCAGCGGCACGACCGGCGTCGGCAGCAGGAAGAGCATCGGCACCAGGACCAGCTCGGTCGGCACCGTGTAGCCGTCGGCGATGTCGAAGCGGGCCTGACAGGCGATCACGTAGGCGACGACCAGCGAGATCAGGGGCGCCGCCTCGAGCGAACGGGGCGAATCCATGAACACCGCCATGCTCAACGCGGCGAGGAGGAAGCCGGCCGCAGCGGCCTGCTCGACCACGCGCTCGCGGCCCCTGGCCTTGATCAGGGCACGGGTACGGCCGAGAGCGACCAGCTGCTCGGGATTGTGAGCGGGGTTCGCGGTTTCCATCGGTTGCGCCGGGTTTCCGAAGAAGGAGATTCCTCCATCCGTCCTCCTTCCATCGGCATTTCGGCATGAAAAATGAGCGAGTTTTCAAGTAATCCCTGGAACTAAGCCTCAAAACTAATTAGACAACGCGTCCAACGGGTTTAAGTGCACCCCCTCGACCGCCGATGCTCACCCCCACATAAGTGCAAGAAGTGAGCTGAATAAGGGCAAACCTGTCGCGAGGCAGGGACGCAAAGTCAGAGGTCTCGCCCCCGGCGAGATGGCTCGACCGCCAGCTTGGTTGTCAAGACCAGGCTTTTTCGCCTGCCATCAGGAGGTTTGCCAAGTGATGTCTCGTAAGTTCCTTGTCGCCATGGTCGTCGCTCTAGTCGCCGTGGCTTTCCCGGCCGCCACCGCCCAGGCCTGCCCCTACACCGGAGCCGAACAGGTGTTCAAGCCCTGGGGCGATCTCAGCTTCTACGTGCTCGGACCCGACGGCGGCTTCGAGAACGGCGCCAGCGGCTGGGCCCTCAGCGGCGGCGCCCGGACCGTCCACGGCAACGAGTCCTTCCACCTCAACGACCCGTCCGACTCGCGGTCGCTCTCGCTGCCGGCGGGAAGCTCGGCCGTGAGCCCGTCGGTCTGCATGTCGATCGACACGCCCCACTTCCGCATGGTGGCGCGCAACACCGGCGATCCCGCCTCCTACCTGAAGGTGGAAGCGACCTACTCCCTGCTCGGCCTGCTCCACACGAAGACGCTGAACGACGTCAAGGCAGGCCCGACCTGGGCTCCGACCCAGCAGCTCTCGACGGTCCTCACCCTCTCGACCGTCACCGGCACCCTGACCCCGAGCGCGATCAACATCCGCATCACCCCGGTCGGCGACGGCAAATGGACGGTCGACGACCTCTACATCGACCCCTTCGCCCGCCGCTAGCGCACCGGCAACCAGTCCTCCTGTTCAAGCCCTGTCGCCTTTGTTCGGCATATCCGAACAAAGGCGACAGGCCCTCATCTCGCCCACCTACTACCGCGTCAAGTGAGCGTGCACGAGGTGGGCTTGGAAGCGGGTGCCGGTTAGGGCGACGTTCGAGTGGCCGGGGAAGTCGAGGATGAGGTTGCCGGTCCAGCGGTTCGACGGTTTCGCATCGCGGTGGAAGATCGCGACACCGGAGAAGGGCAACGGAGGTGAGAGCCGCGCCGTCCGCAGATCGGGGTCGAACTCGAACCCATTGCCGCCGTAGACATCTTCGACCTGACGCTCGATGGAGATCTGACCGCGCTGTTCCCTGATCGAGGCGCTGAGGTAGAGCGGCGCTCCGGGGCGGTTTTGGTTCGCCTGTAGGGAAACGGCGTGGTGGCGGTGGCCGGCTCGGGCTCCCAGGCGCGCGCCGGGAAGCCCCGGGCCTCGCGTTTCTCCGCTGCCAGCGGAGATGAGGCAGAACGGGTCGAAGAACGGGGGCAGGGAGGCGGGAACGCGGGTCTCGGTGGCGCGGGTGAAGCCCTCCTCCCCGCGGAACTCGAACTTCCCGACCCAGGCGCCGCGTTCGAGCGGAAGCCTCCGTTTCGGATTGCAGTGGGAGCGCACCGTCGTGCCCTGTCCCGGCTGGAACTCCAGCGAGACCTCGCCGAGGGCGCCGAGATCGGCCTCGATCTCGGTTGCGGTGACGGTCGCGCGGGTGAAGTAGATGGCGCTGGCGTGCGGCGTGTAGACGAAGAGGAGCAGCTCGCCGTGCCTGAACTGCGGTTGCGAGTTTGCCAGGACGACGATCGAGTAGCCGTGCGTGCCCTGCAGCCGGAAGGAGCCGAAGCCGCCGGTGTCCGCTTCGCCCTGGGCCATCGCAGCCGTCGCGTGGCCGCAAAACAGGGTGCCAACGACGACCGCTGCGACCCCGAACCTGCGCCACCTCGCCCAGTTCATGCGGGCGATCCTAGGTGAGGAACAGGCGGGCCGGGGAGCCGAATCTGATTCGATAGCCGCCGATGGCCGTCAGCGCCCAATACAGCGTCACGATCCGCGTCGAGCTCGACGCCCGCCAGGAGCCGCTCGGGCGGCTGACCGCGGCGATCGCCGAGGCGGGCGGGCAGCTGCAGGGGGTCGACCTGGTGCCCGGGGCCGGGCCGGAGGGCAAACGGGTGCGCGAGTTCACGATCGACGCCGCCGACCGCGAGCACTGGGAGAGGATCCTGCGGGCGATCGGCTCGACCCGCGGCGCCCGCGTCCTCGACTACGTCGACCGGACGATGCAGATGCACCGCGGCGGCAAGATCGAGCAGCGCAACAAGTACCCGCTGAAGACCCGCGACGACCTCTCGATGGCCTACACGCCCGGGGTCGCCCGCGTCTGCATGGACATCCACGCCGAACGCGGCAAAGCCTTCGAGTACACGATCAAGAAGAACACCGTCGCGGTCGTCTCCGACGGCAGCGCCGTCCTCGGCCTCGGCAACATCGGCCCCGAGGCGGCGATGCCGGTGATGGAGGGCAAGTGCATGCTGTTCAAAGAGTTCGCCGGCGTCGACGCCTTCCCGATCTGCCTCGACACCCAGGACGCCGACGAGATCGTCCGCGCGGTCGAGCTGATGGCGCCGACCTTCGGCGGCATCAACCTCGAGGACATCTCCGCCCCGCGCTGCTTCGAGATCGAGGAGCGGCTGAAGGAGTCGCTGGACATCCCGGTCTTCCACGACGACCAGCACGGGACCGCGATCGTGACGATGGCGGCGCTCTTCAACGCGCTGAAGATCACCGGCAAGCCGATCGAGCAGCTGCGGGTGCTGGTGGTTGGCCTCGGTGCCGCGGGGGTAGCGGTGACGAAGATGATGCAGGAAGCGGGCGTCAGCCACATCGTCGGTTGCGACCGCAAGGGCGCCCTCTCGACCGAGCGCGAGGACTACCAGGCGGGCGAGATGAACGCGACCAAGCGCTGGTTCGCCGAGAGCTTCAACCCCGACAAGGTCAGCGGCACCCCCGACGACGCGGTCGAGGGGATGGACCTCTTCATCGGCCTCTCCGGCCCCGGGATCATCCAAGCCGATTCGCTGGCGAAGATGAACGACGACGCGATCGTCTTCGCGATGGCCAACCCGACGCCCGAGGTGATGCCCGAGGACGCCGCCCCCCACGTGCGGATCATGGCCACCGGCCGCTCCGACTACCCGAACCAGATCAACAACGTGCTCGCCTTCCCCGGCGTCTTCCGCGGGGCGCTCGACGCCGGCGCCCCCACCATCACCGAGGATATGAAGCTCGCCGCCGCCAAGGGGATCGCGATGGCGGTCTCCGAGGCCGACCTCGCCGAGGACTACATCATCCCCAGCGTCTTCAACCGCGACGTGGCGCCGAAGGTCGCCGAGGCGGTGGTCGAGGAGGCCAAGCGCGACGGGATCGCCCGGCTCAACGAGGAGACCGGGACCTTCGCCACGGTGGAGGCGAACTAGGAGTGCCCCGGACCGTGAGTCGTGTGCCGCATCTGGCGAGTGGATCGCCGTTCGGGGCAAGGACGCAGGATGCAGCCTTTGCCGGTGGCAAAGGCAAATCCGAGGACGCAGGCCCGGGCGGCGAGACGCCGCCAGGGCGGTGCAGGACTCACGGTCCGGGGCACTAAGTGCGGGTCCTCGTCACCGGCGCCAGCGGCCTGATCGGCTCGGCGCTGTGTGACGCGCTGTTCGCCCGCGGCGACGACGTCGTCGGGCTCAGCCGCGACCCCGGCCGCGCCCGCCGCGCCAACCCCCGCGTCGCCTGGCACAGGTGGGAGCCGATGCTGGAACGGCCCGACCCGGCGGCCTTCGAGGGCCTCGACGGCGTCGTCCACCTGCTCGGCGAGCGGATCGACCAGCGCTGGACCGACGAGGCGAAGCGCAAGATCATGGAGAGCCGCCGCACCGGCACCCACAACCTCGTGCAGACGATCGCCGCGCTGGAGCGGCCGCCGCAGGTGCTGGTCAGCCAGTCGGCGGTCGGCTACTACGGCGATCGCGGCGCCGACGAGGTGACCGAGGACGACGGCCCGGGCGCGAGCTTCGACTCCGAGGTGACGCAGGCGTGGGAGCGGGCCGCGCACGAGCTCGACCCGACAGGGGTGCGACTGGTGATCGCCCGCACCGGCCAGGTCCTCACCCCCGCGGGCGGGATGCTGAAGGAGCTGCTGACGCCGTTCAGGCTCGGGGTCGGCGGGCCGCTCGCCGGCGGCGAGCAGTACGTCTCCTGGATCCACGTCGACGACGAGCTCGGGATCCTGCTCTGGGCGCTCGATAACGAGCAGGTCAGCGGCACGATCAACGCCACTTCACCGAACCCGGTGACCAACAAGGAGTTCTCAAAGGCGCTCGGGCGGGCCGTCAACCGGCCGGCGATCGCCCCCGTCCCCGGCCTCGTCCTCGACCTCAAATTCGGCCGCGAGTTCGGCCAAGTCCTGCGCGGCGGCCAACGGGTGCTCCCAAAACGCACCCAAGAACTCGGCTACCAATTCAGCTATCCCGACCTAGACGAAGCTCTGCGGGACCTCCTCTAGCGCCCGGTTGGGAGGGGCGGGTATGCCGTCCCCAGACACTCAACCGCGAGCCATAGCGAGCGGTGTCTGGGGAGGGC
>DATHFL010000234.1:0-3084 GCA_035318125.1 Solirubrobacterales bacterium
GCAGCACGGCCACGTCGACATCCTGGTCAACAACGCCGGGCGCTCGATCCGCCGCTCGATCGCGCTCTCCTACGACCGCTACCACGACTTCGAGCGCACGATCCAGCTCAACTACCTGGGCTCGGTGCGGCTGATCCTGGCGCTGCTGCCGGCGATGCGCGCCCGCAAGGAAGGGCACATCATCAACATCAGCTCGATCGGGACGCAGACCAACCCGCCGCGCTTCTCCGCCTACGTCGCCTCGAAGGCGGCGCTGGACGCGTTCGGGCGGGTGATCGCCTCCGAGGTGGTCGACGACAACGTCCACATCACCACCATCCACATGCCGCTGGTGCGGACGCCGATGATCGCGCCGACGCGGATGTACGACATGTTCCCGGCGATCACGCCCGAGGAGGCGGCGGAGATGATCGCCAAGGCGATGGTCAACCGGCCGAAGAAGGTGGCGACGACGCTCGGCAACATCGGCGAGCTGGTCTACGCGGTCGCGCCGAAGGCCAGCGACTCGATCCTCAACACCGCCTACAAGCTCTTCCCGGATTCGCAGGCGGCGAAGGGAAAGAAAGAGGAGGCGCGGGACAAACCGCCCTCGACCGAGGCCGTGGCCTTCGCCCACCTGATGAAAGGCGTCCACTGGTAGACGCCAGTGGGGCCGGGCGCCACTTGTCGGTGCGGCTGCGGATGACGCCGCATACCGGCGCAGGCTGATCGCGCCCCTCGTCGCGAATGGCGCTGCCATTCGCTCCTCCGGCCACGCTCCCCTGCTTGGTCTGCGTCGCCCCCGCAACCACCCCGCCTGCGTGCCGACCGCCCCCACTGGCAGCACATTCAGAACTGCATCAAATTTCCTACCTGCCAGACGGGAAATTTGATGCAGTTCGTGGCCCGAGCCTCTAGGTTGGCTTCGTGGCGGAGCGGCGGCTTAAGCATTGGGGGTGGGGGTACGAGGACCAAGCGCCTAGCGGGACGCAGCTGCGGGAGGCGGCGGAAGGGATTCGGGGGCGGTTTGGCTTTGGGGGTGAGGTTGAGAGGCCGGTGTCGCTGGAGGAGGTTGAGCTGCGGGGGGCTCGGCTGAAGCGGCCTGATGGGTTCGGGGATCTCTTTTCCGATGGGCGTTACGAGCGGGTTTCGCATGCGCTGGGGAAGGCTTACCGGGATGTGGTGCGGGGGTTCTACGGCAAGTTCGAGAACCCGCCGGACCTCGTCGCCTTCCCGAAGGACGAGTCCGAGATCGAGGCGGTGCTGAGTTGGGCCGAGGCCGAGGGCGCGGCGGTGATCCCCTTCGGCGGCGGCACCAGCGTCGTCGGCGGGGTCGAGCCGCGGCTGGGGGAGCGGCCGGTGGTCTCGATGGACCTGCGGCGGCTCGACCGGGTGCTGGAGGTCGACGCCACCTCGCTGGCGGCGCGGATCCAGGCCGGGGCGACGGGGCCGGGGCTGGAGGACCAGCTGCGCGAGCACGGCCTCACCCTGCGCCACTTCCCGCAGTCCTTCGAGTACTCGACCCTCGGCGGCTGGATCGCGACCCGGGCCGGCGGCCACTTCGCGACGCTGGAGACCCATATCGATGACCTGGTCGAGTCGGTGCGGGCGATCACCCCGCGGGGGACCTGGGAGAGCCGCCGCCTGCCCGCCTCCGGCGCCGGCCCCTCGCCCGACCGGCTGCTGCTCGGCTCGGAGGGGATCCTCGGCGCGATCGCCGAGGCCTGGGTGCGGGTGCGCCCGCGCCCCGAGTTCAAGACCTCGGTCAGCGTGGCGTTCGACGACTTCGGCGCCGCCGTCGCCGCGGTGCGGGCGATCGCCCAGTCCGGCCTCCATCCCGCCAACTGCCGCCTCCTCGACGCCGACGAGGCCGGCCTCACCGGTGCCGGCGACGGCAACAGCCACCTCCTGCTCCTGGGCTTCGAGTCCGCCCACCACCCCGTAGACAGCCTCATGGACCAAGCCCTGGAGATGGCCCGCGACCAAGGCGGCACCCCCGGCGAGCCCCGCACGACGGGCCGAAACGACGCCGCGGGAATGCCGACGGGCCGAAAAGACTCCTCAGGTCAGTCAAATCGGCCCGTCGGCGGTGGGGAGGGGACGGATCGGCCCGTGGATACCTGGCGGGGGGCTTTCTTGCTGGCGCCTTATTTGCGGGACACCTTCGTCGCTTGCGGCGTCCTCTCCGAGACCTTTGAGACGGCGATCACCTGGGACCGCTTCGAGGACTTCCACGCCACGGTGATGGAGACGGCGCGGCGGGCGGCTGCGGAGGCCAGCGGCGTCGCCGCCGACGGCCCCGGCTCGCCCCGCGTCAGCTGCCGCTTCACCCACGTCTACCCCGACGGCGTCGCCCCCTACTTCACCGTCCTCGCCCCGGCGATCCGCGGCGGCGAGGTCGAGCAGTGGGACGAGGTCAAGGCCGCCGTCTCCGAGGCGCTCGTCGATGCCGGCGGCACGATCACCCACCATCACGCGGTCGGCCGCGACCACCGCCCCTGGTACGACCGCCAGCGCCCCGCCCCCTTCGCCGCCGCCCTCCGCGCCGCCAAGGCCGAGCTCGATCCCGCGGGAATGCTGAATCCCGGCGTGCTCATCGACCCCGAATCGTGACTACCCTTGCTGCATGACCTCTGAGGCTGATCAGAAGAACGGGCGAGAGGCTCCATGGCGCGCGAATGAGGAGGCACGCCGGCGGCAACTGCGCGAAGACGGTCGCCGCTCGCTCGCGACCAACCTCGCCGAGGGCCTGGCGCTGAGCGAATTCCTCTCCACTTTCACCGGGAGCGCTAAGCGCAGTTGAGCACGACCCCACTGCGCCTTCGCGAGTTACTGGAGCGGCTGACCGCGGCAGAGGTCAGGTTCGTGCTCGTCGGCGGCCTCGCGGTCAATGCCTGGGGATATCTACGCGGAACTCAGGACGTCGACGTCGTTCCTGACCCCGAGCGGGAGAACCTGGCGAAGCTCGACGCCCTCCTGCGGGATCTCGGTGGGAGGGTGGATGTCGGCGGCCGCCTTCTCGCCTCAGACGCTATCTCCACCTTCCTGCAAGCTGGGGATCGGACGCTGGTCCGCACCGACTTGGGCCAAGTCGACGTCTTACAG
>DATHFL010000235.1:0-8723 GCA_035318125.1 Solirubrobacterales bacterium
GATCGGGGGCTCTCCCTACCGGGAGAGTCCTCCCGATCGTCGCCACCCGCCGGTGGAGAGTTCCAAAGCCTGCTTCCAAGGGTTGCCAAGGCAATCACGATTAGAGATACATAGGCCACCAGTCCGATCAGGCCTTGCTCAGCTGCCACCGTTACCGGCTCGGTGTGCGAGACGGTTACGGGGAGGTCTTTGTTCTCGCGGTGCTCTCGGTAGGCCTCTTGGAAGCTGCCGGAGCCGTAGCCCTGGATCGGACGTTCTCCGAACAGGTCCACGCCTCCTGAGACGAGGCTGCCGCGGCCGCTTAGGTCGACGTTGAGGCGGTCGCTGGTGATCTTGCCGGAGCCGCCGACGAGCAGGACGACCAGGACCGCGCCGACAGCGCCGACGGCTACGGCGGCAAGCGTCCAGCGCCAGCTCCAGCGGATCGCGGCGAGCATCGCGAGACCTGCAAGCAAAGCGATGTAGCTCGATTGCGAGAAGGTCAGCACGAGCCCGATCCACAGCACCAGGATCAGTCCGCTGAGGAGCCAGAAGGAGTTCCGGGTGCGTGCCCAAAGCATCGCGGCGGCGGCAATCGTCGTCACCAGCGCCAGATACCGCCCGTAGATGTTGGGGTCCCAGAAGACCGAGTTGACCCGGAAGTAAGTGTGGAATTCGTTAGACCGAATGATCTGGTCGTTCCAGAACAGGTCCCGCGCCACGTACTCGACTGAGCCGATGAACACGAAGACCGCCGCCTCGACCCCGACCACGATCAGAACCCACCGCAGCAGCTTCCCGTCCCACCTCACGTCCTGGAGCAATCCGTAAGCCACCGTGAACGGCACGAAGAAGAAGCAGACGTTCTGCAACCCCTTGCTGAAGTCCTCCGAGTACAGCGCCTGAACCGCATACAGAATCACCACCGCGGCCAGAACCCGCGCCAGCCAGACCCCGTCCCCTCCGGCGGGTGGCGACGATCGGGAGGACTCTCCCGGTAGGGAGAGCCCCTGATCGGAGACAGGACCCGCCGGCCGGAGCCCAAGGTCCCTCGCCGCAGCAGCCACAACCCCCGCAGCGATCACCAGGTAAAGCGGCACCAGCAGGTTCGCCGTGTCCCCACCCGCATGAAGCGGCACCCGAAACGGCAAAGCGAAGACGACCGCCAGCGGCAGCAGGACCGGCCAGCGCCGGAAGAGGTACGCCAGTGCCCCGATCGCCGCAACGGCGATCAGCAGCAGGCCGGCGACCCGTCCATCGTCGTGCCGGAGATCGCCGATCTGCGCGGTGTGCCACTGGTCGCCGAGGATGAGGACCGGGAAGAGGACCATCGCCAGCGCCATCAGGGCGGCGCGCGGCCGTCCCGGCGGCAGCAGGATCGCGGCGGCACTCGCGGTGGCGGCGAGGACCAGGCCGAGGGCGGCGAGGACGTCGCTCAAGGCTTCGACCCCGCGGAGAGGCCGCCGGCGCCGCCCTCGGTCTCGCAATGCGACCGCGGGTCCTGCGGCGACCGGTGCAGGCGGATGACCCCCGGCGTCACCAGCGTCCGCTCGGAGCCGAGCTTCACCCGCAGCTTGTAGCGACCGGGCGGCGCCGTGCCGCCGCCGCGCTGGCGGCCGTCCCAGTAGTAGGTGTGGAACTGGTAGCGCTTGAGGAACACGTCGCGGGCCAGCGTCACCACCACGCGCCCGCCGGGCTTGATCACCTGCACCGTGCCGTCGCTGTTCTGCGTGGTCCGGAAGCGGATCCGGATCTCGTCGTAGCGGCAGTCCGCGTTCGGCGTGAAGCTCCGCACCGGCGGCGCCTTCGGGTGCAGGCGGGGGACGCCGACGAAGCTGACTTTGTCGAGGACGAGCGGGTCGCGCTTGACCCGCTGGGCGTAGGCGAAGGCGGCTAGCGTCGCCAGGACGAGGAGCGCGAAGACGAGCGCAGCGGGCTCATTCCGCCGCTTCGGCATTGTCCTCGCCGACGATCACGGCGACGTCGGCCCCGGCCGAGACGGATTCGATTTCGCCGCTCATCAGCTGCAGCTTGCCGATCTGCAGCTGCTTCGCCACCTTGCGTGCTTCCGGCTTGTGGCCGCGTTTGAACATCACGACGCTGGTGGCAAAGCTGGAGCTGCTGTTGGTGACGGCGCCGAGCTTGAAGCCCTTGCCCTCGACCTTGTCGCCGAAGCTGGCGGCGAGGCCGGGCACGGCGGTGCCGTTGAGCACGGCGACTTCGATTTCGGCCGGCTTCACCTTCGCCGCGGCCTGCTTGGCGCCCTTGCCGCCGTCGTCGCCGCTGAGCAGGAGGTAGGCGCCGCCCCCGACCAGCACCAGGAGGACGACGAAGATGGCGATCAGCGAGCTCGGCCGCGAGACGACTTCGCCGAAGCCCGAGAGGCGACCGCGCAGCCGCTCGCCCCAGGTCCGTTCCGGCAGCCCTTCCTCGCGCCGCCGCCGTCGCTCCTCGCGGCTGGAGACCGCCTCGTGCTCGGCGGTGCGGGCCTCCTGCAGCGCCCGCAGCTCCTCGGCCCGCTGGGCGGCGATCGTCGAGGTCTGCTCCTTGCGCTCGGCGTCGCGCTCGGGGGCCGAGCCCGCCCAGTCGCGAAGGCGGCGGATGTCGCGCCCGTGGGTGAAGGAGAGGAGCGCCAGGACGGCCAGGCCGAGGAACGCAGCCAAGCCGGCGAAGGCGCCGATTTGTTCGATCGCATGGACCAAAGTGGCTGCGAGAGGCTATTCGTTGGAGACGACCGTCGCAGCGTCGCCGCCCGGTGCGGCGATCAGCTCGACCACGCGCTCGGCCAAATTAGCCTCGTCGCCGGCCATCACCAGGTGTTCCAGCGAGTTCAGGGTCGACTCGACCCAGCCCTGGTCGCGCGCCGTCCACCGCACCGCCCGGTTGATCCGTTTCGCCGCCGTCGGCTGGCACTCCTCGGCCTCGGCGAAGAGGACCTCATGCAGCTTCTCGCCCGGCCGCGGCTGGGTGAACTCGACCGCGATGTCGGTCTCCGGCTCGTAGCCGGCGAGCCGGATCATGTTGTGGGCGAGGTCGACGATCTTCACCGGCTCGCCCATGTCGAGGACGAAGACGTCGCCCTTGCCGGCGCCGAGGTCGCCGGCCCGGATCACCAGCTGCACCGCCTCCGGGATCGTCATGAAGTAGCGGGTCATCTCCGGGTGGGTGACCGTCACCGGGCCGCCGCGCTCGATCTGGTTGCGGAAGATCGGCACGACGCTGCCGGAGGAGGCGAGGACGTTGCCGAAGCGGACCGAGGCGAAGCGCGTCTCCGGGTACTTGTGGCCGGCCGCCTCGACGATCCACTCGGCCATCGCCTTCGAGGCGCCCATCACCGTCTGCGGGTTGACCGCCTTGTCGGTCGAGATGAGGACGAAGCGCTCGACCTTGGAGGCGGCGGCGGTCTCGGCGGTGACCCGGGTGGCGATCGCGTTGTTGCGGACCGCCTCCAGCGGGTTGGCCTCCATCAGCGGCACGTGCTTGTAGGCGGCGGCGTGGAAGACGACGTCGGGCTTGAACCGCTGCATCACCTCGAGCATCCGGTGCGGCTCCTTGCAGTCGGCCAGGACCGCCTCGCAGCTGGCGAAGTGGCGCTCCACGACCATCTCGCGGTCGATCGCGAAGAGGTTGTCCTCGGCGTGGTCGAGCATCACCAGCAGGCGCGGGCCGACGCGGGCGATCTGGCGGCAGAGCTCGGAGCCGATCGAGCCGCCGGCGCCGGTGACGAGGACGATGCGGTCGCGCAGGTAGGCGCCGACCCGGTCGAGCTCGACGACGATCGGGTCGCGGCCGAGCACGTCCTCGACCTGGACGTCGCGCAGCTGCTTGTTGAGCTGGACGCCGCCGCGCAGGAGCTCGAAGACGGTCGGCAGGGTGCGGACGCGGATCTCGCGCTCGCGGCAGGCGGCGACGATGCGGCCGCGCAGGGTGCCCGGCGCCGAGGGGATCGCGATCACCACCTCGTCGGGCTCGGTCTCGTCGAGGATCGCGTCGATCTCCTTGGTCGAGCCGAGCACCTTCAGCCCCAGCATCCGCATCCCCCGCTTGCGCGCGTCGTCGTCGACGAAGCCGATCGCGGTGGCGCCGAGGTTGGGGTTGAGCTGCAGCTCGCGGACGACCATCTGGCCGCCGGAGCCGGCGCCGACCACCAGCACCCGGTGCTTGGGCAGGCGCGAGCCGTGCTGGGGGCGCTCGATGATCAGCCGCACGCCGAGGCGGGCGCCGGCGACGAGGATCAGGGTGAGGACGAAGTCGGTGACCTCGACCGAGCGCGGCAGCGTGTGGGCGAAGGGCTTGGCGACGGCGAAGACGACGACCAGCAGGGCGCTGGCGACGGCGACGGCGCGGAGGATCAGCATGAAGTCGCGACCGCTGACGTAGCGCCACCACTTCTGGTAGAGCCCGAAGGCGGCGAAGACGACGAGCTTGCCGACGACGACGAAGCCGACCGACTGCGCGAAGAGGGTCTCGTAGCGCTGCGGCCAGCCGTTCGGGTCGTCGAGGAAGCGCAGCTGGAAGGCGAGGAAATAGGCCAGCGCGACGAGCACCGCGTCGGCGGCGATCTGCAGGACCCGGTTGCGGTAAACGGGGTGGTTCAACCGGCGCATGGCCAGCCGAGTTTAGTTGCTGCCAGGTCGCTCCCTACAATCCCCGCTTCACTTATGCCGATCTTGCTTTTCGCGAGCGTCACCGACTTCTTCCTCGACCCCATCGTCAATTGGGGGACCGACTTCATCAGCAGCGCCGGGCTGCCGGCGGTCTTCGTGCTGATGACGCTCGAGTCCGCCTGCCTGCCGGTGCCGAGCGAGGCGATCATGCTCTTCGCCGGCGCCAGCGTCGCCGCCGGTGACCTGACCCTGTTCGGCGTCGTCGCCGCCGGGGTGCTCGGCAACCTGGTCGGCTCCTGGATCGCCTACGCGGTCGGCTACTTCGGCCGCATCGACCTGCTGGAGAAAAACCGCCTCATCCACCTGCCGCCGCGCTACCTGAAATGGGCCGACGACTGGTTCGCCCGCTACGGCGACGCCACCGTCTTCTTCTCGCGGATGCTGCCGATCATCCGCACCTTCATCTCGCTGCCGGCGGGCGTCGCGAAGATGCCGTTCTGGCGCTTCACCGTGCTGACCCTGGTCGGCTGCATCCCCTGGGTGCTGATGCTGGCCCTGGTCGGCAAGAGCGTCGGCGACAACTGGGAAGAGTGGCGCGACCACCTGCACTACCTCGACTACCTGGTCGTGCTCGGCGTCGTCGTCCTCGGCGCCTACCTGATCGTCAAGCGGCGGCGCGGCGGTGGCGGTCCCGGCGAGGGCGAGCCGGTGAGCCGGCCCGAGGCGGAGCCGGCGGGCACCACGGGCGCTTGAGCGTCGGCGGGATCCCGGCCGGGCGCGCGGTCGCGCTGGGGCTGGTCCAGGGCCCGGCGGAGCTCCTGCCGGTCTCGAGCTCGGCCCACATCGTCCTCATCCCCTGGCTGGCGAGCTGGGACTGGGACGAGGTCGACCCGGAGCTGCGCAAGAGCTTCGAGGTGGCGCTCCACACCGGCGCCGCGGCGGCGCTGCTGATCGGCCAGCGGCGGGTGATCGCCGAAGAGCTGCGCCAGTTCGACGGCCGGCGGGCGCTGCTGCTCGGCCTCTCCTTCCTGCCGGCGGCGGTGGTCGGCTACACCCTGGAGCGACCGATCGAGCGGCGGCTGGGCGGGCCGCGGACGACCGCCTACGGCCTGATCGCCGGAGCGGTGGCGATGCTGATCGCCGACCGCCGGCCGCAGCGGCGCGGGCGCGGCGACGCCACCGCGGCCGACGGACTGGCGCTGGGGATCGCCCAGGCGGCGGCGCTGGCGCCGGGCGTCTCCCGCAACGGCGTCACCCTGGCGGCGGCGCGCTGGCGCCGCTTCTCCCGCGACCAGGCGAACCTGCTCTCGCGCACGATCGCGCTGCCGATCATCGTCGGCGCCACCGCCCTCAAGGGAGCCCGCCTCGCCCGCCGCGGCACCACGCCGGAGCTGCGCCGCTCCCTCGCCGTCGGCATCGCCGCCTCCTTCGCCTCGACCCTCGCCTCCCAGCGCCTGATCCAGCTGGTCGAGCGCGACCGCGCGCTATGGCCCTACGCGGCGTACCGGATCGGCCTGGCGGCCGTCGTTCTTAGGCGACTGTCCAAATGAACGGCGCATCCGAACTTGACCACACCTGGGTGGGGCAAATGTCGGCTGCGCTGGCTCAAATCCCCTTGAAACCTCTGCATTTGCAGGCATATCCGAATTTTGGATTTATTTGGAATAGATTTGGATTTCCTCTATTCGGCAGCCCCTCGCAGCGGCTGAGAGAATCCGGCAAGTGAGCGCGAGCGACGCGTACGCGAAGGCCGGGGTCGACCAGGGGGCGGCCGATTCCGCCGTGGCCGGGCTGGTCAAGGCGCTGGGGGCGATCCAGCTGGGGCGGCCGTCGGCGCAGGTGCCGCTGCCGGGGCACTACGCGAGCGTGATCAGGATCGACGAGCGGACCGGAATCGCGCTCTCCACCGACGGGGTGGGGACGAAGCTGGTGATCGCCGAGGAGCTGGGCCGCTACGACACGGTCGGGATCGACTGCGTGGCGATGAACGTCAACGACGTGATCTGCGTCGGCGCCGAGCCGCTGGCGATGCTCGACTACATCGCGATCGAGAAGGCCGACCCCGAGGTCTGCGCCGAAATCGGGGTCGGGCTGGCGAAGGGCGCGGAGCTGGCGGGGGTGGAGATCCCCGGCGGCGAGCTCGCCCAGCTCGGGCAGCTGGTCCGCGGCGTCGACGTCTCCGGCGCCTGCTTCGGGCTCGTCGGGCTCGACGCGATCGTCGACGGATCGGCCGTCGAGCCCGGCGACGTCATCGTCGGGCTGCCCTCGAGCGGGCTGCACTCCAACGGATACACGCTCGCCCGCTCGGCGCTCGACGGCATCCCGCTCGACGACGAGCGCCTGGGCCGCCCGCTCGGCGAGATCCTGCTGGAGCCGACCGAGATCTACGTCAAGCCGGTGGTCGAGCTGCTGCGCTCGGAGGTCGACGTCCGCGGGCTCGCCCACATCACCTCCGGCGGCACCGCCAACCTGCTCCGGCTCGCCGCCGAGGTCGGCTACGAGATCGACGACCCGCTGCCGGTGCCACCGGTCTTCGACCTGATCCAGGAGCGGGGCGAGGTCTCCGACGAGGAGATGCGCGAGGTCTTCAACATGGGCTGCGGCTTCTGCGTCGTCGTCCCCGCCGCCGACGAGGCCGCGGCGCTGGAGCTGCTTCGCGCCCACTACCCGGCCGCGAAGCGGATCGGCCGCGCCACCGAGGCGGCCGGCGAAGTCGTGGTCCCTTAGTGCATAGACGCGTGCTCGGCGGTGGCCGCGTAAGCCACTCCGGGGCGATGCGTCGTAACGTTGGCCGCGCAAAGTGACCGACCCCCCCTCGACGAGCTCTCAGATGATCGGCACCGTGCTCTCCGGCCGCTACAAGCTGGAGGCGAAGCTCGGCAGCGGCGGGATGTCGACCGTCTACCTCGCCCGCGACACGACCCTCGACCGGCCGGTGGCGGTGAAGGTGCTGCACCGGGCGATGTCCGAGCAGGAGGACCAGCTGCAGCGCTTCCGCCAGGAGGCGCGGGCGGTGGCGAAGCTCTCCCACCCCAACGTCGTCGCCGTGATCGACGCCGGCGAGGACGGCGGCCACCCCTACATCGTCTTCGAATACGTCGAGGGGGAGACGTTGAAGCAGCGGATCAACCGGGTCGGGGCGCTCGACGCCCAGGAGGCGCTCGCCCACGCGATCGAGATCGCCCGCGGGCTCACCGTCGCCCACGCCCGCAACATGGTCCACCGCGACATCAAGCCGCAGAACGTCCTCATCGACTCCGAGGGGCGGGCGAAGCTGACCGACTTCGGGATCTCGCGCCAGCTCGAGCAGGACGGGATGACGGCGACCGGGCGGGTGCTCGGCACCACCGACTACGTCTCGCCCGAGCAGGCGATGGGCCACGCGGTCGACCAGCGCTCCGACGTCTACTCGCTCGGCGTCGTCCTCTACGAGATGCTGATCGGCCAGGTCCCCTTCCACGCCGACAGCCAGGTCGGGGTGGCGATGAAACACGTCAACGAGGATCTGCCGGACGTCCAGCAGCGGCGGCCGGAGCTCTCCGCCGCGGCGGCGATGGTGGTCGAGCGGGCGACCGCCAAGGACCCGGCGCAGCGCTACCAGGAGGTGGGCGAGCTGATCGCCGACCTCGCGACCGCGCTCGAAGTCGAGGCGGCGCGGGCCGGGGCGGCGACGGGGGAAGCGACGAGCGTGCTGGAGGCGGTGCCGCCGGCCCAGCGCAAGCTCTCCGGCGGTGGCCGCTGGTCCAAGGTCGGCCTGACGCTGCTCCTGCTCGCGTTCGCCGTCGCCGTCGCCGCGGTGGTGCTGATCAGCAGCGGCAACGGGCCCGGCGGGGGCGGCGGTGCGCTCGACGACAAGGGGACGCCGGTGGCGCTCGCCGAAGCCGCCGACTACGACCCCCAGGGGGACGGCGAAGAGGACCCCGAAGCGGTCAGCCTCGCCGTCGACGGCAACCCCACCGGCACCGCCTGGAGCAGCGAGCACTACGACGACGAGGAATTCGCCGGCACGAAGAGCGGGCCCAACCCCGGGGTCGGCCTCTACGTGGTGGCGAAGGCGCCGACCAGCCCGAAGGAGATGATCGTCCGCGGCGCCCCCGGCTGGGACGCGGAAATCTACGCGACCGCCGCGGGGCCGCC
>DATHFL010000236.1:0-10666 GCA_035318125.1 Solirubrobacterales bacterium
CGGCGTGTAATTTGCAATGACGTCCAGGGCTTTGCCGCACTCGTCGCCCGATGCTTAATCGCAACCCCAGATTCGCCCCCGCCGGTCAGTCTCCTTCGGGAGGTTCTAACTCCCCCGTACTCGTACAACCGACGACTCTTGGTTGATCGCTTCCGCGCGCATCTAGCGGAGGAGGATCGGATCATCGCCGATGTCGATGCAACGCGCTACCGCGACACCTATCGTCGGTGGCGCCATGTCGGCAATGATCCCGATTTGAGAGACGAGCTTGCTACTGCCCACGAAACCACTCCCTATCGTCTTGCCACTCTCAACTTTGCATGGGGCTACTTCGGCCTTCGTCAAGCAATTGCTATCGACAGCATCCGTTACGCAATTGATCGCGCACGAGAAGACCAGCGCCTCTCTGCATCGGACGCCGACTGGGCTCTAGTTGCCTTACTGCAAGCTGCCAGTTGTGCCTCCGCGAGCCCAGGACACTTTGCTCAATATTTGAAGCCGGACAGCGACAGGGGCTTCACAAGGATCGCGCAGCAGCGAAAGCGGAATATTTGGACTCAATTCGTTTTCGAGCTCAACAACCTAAAGCCTTACGGAAACAGGGCTTGGCGCTCCTCAAACGACGTTGTACAGGCAGACGCCCTCTCTATGTGGGGTCTGCTTGACAGCCTCTCTGTGGAGCGAGCAATCGTCTATGCCGACCCTCCTTACTCCAAGGACCATTACTCGCGCTACTACCACGTCCTAGAGACCCTGGCGCTCTACGACTATCCGACCGCAAAGGGGACGGGACGTTATCGGCCAGACCGCTTCATTACTCCTTTCTCGCTAAAGACCCGAGTCAGAGACGCAATGGAAGAATTCTGCGCGGCGATCCGAGACCGAGGCTTCACCCTCATTCTCAGCTATCCGAGCAACGGGCTTCTGAATGCCGAATGCGGAATTGACCTAACTGCCTTTCTCCGCGACCAGTTCACGCAAGTAGAGCTTCGAATGGACAGACCGACGAGCCATTCAACGCTCGGGGCGCGACACGGAAATGCGCGTAATGCAGTAAATGAGCTCCTCTGGGTAGCAAAGTAGTCAAAGGTCAATTAGCGTAAGCACATGGCAGGGGACACGGGGATATCCCTGATCGCGCCGCAAAGACTGCGGCCCAATCCTGAGAATCCAAGACTCATCTTCCGCGTAGATGAGCTTCGGGTGCTCCAGGACTCGATTAAGAACCAAGGCATCCTAGTGCCGCTCACCGTCTATCGCGAGCGCCACGGCTACGTGATTCTCGATGGCGAGCGACGCTGGCGCTGCGCCGTCAAGCTGGGGTTGGATCAGGTGCCAGCCATCGTTCAACCCAAACCAGATCCCCTCCAAAACCTCATGATGATGTTTGCGATCCACAACCAGCGGCAGGAGTGGGATCCGCTGCCAACCGCTTATAAGTTGCAGGAACTCGAAGAACGGGTCGCAGCTGACTGGGAACGTCGTCCAACTGAGGCGGAGCTGGCTGAACTCGCTTCTGTATCTCGTGGAGAAGTCAGGCGACTCAAGGCTCTGCTCGCGCTGCCCCAAGAATACCGGGATGAGCTTATGGCCGAGCTCGAGAAACCGCGTGAGCAACAGGTTCTAACGGTCGACCACGTCCTGGAGGCCACGCGCGGGGCTTCTGCGCTCGCAAAAAGAGGAGTGATCGAGCCTGGAGAGCAGGAGGAGGAGCTTCGACGAGCCGTTGTGGACAAGTTCAAGTCCGAGGTGCTTAAAAGTACCGTCGAACCGAGACTCCTGGTTCGAATGGCGCGCGCAGTTGAGCGTGAGGAGATCAGTCCTGCGGTTGCGCGCCGCGCCGTAGAGCGGATCGTTGAAGATCCCGAATATTCCGTGGAGGAAGCCTTCAAGAGCTCTGTCCAAGCGGTCGACTTCTCACATGGCACGGAGCAATTGGCGCAACGCCTATCCAACCGAATCGACGAGCAAGAGGCTGAATGTTTTGAGCCCACGGACTCACTCCGAGAAGCCCTAAATGACCTCGCAAGGTCAATCCGCAGATTCCTCCGCGCCTGAGACACATGCCGCTGGAGTTCAAGACGGTCCCGGAGGAGCTCCTTGGAGTCGCATCGGCCGCGGGGGCCTGGCTGACTAGCCGAGGCTACAAAGTCACTGCCGAGAAATATGAGGTCGGTTATCCACTCGCACCTACCCTACACGGCAAACGCTCTCCGACGACCGCGATCATCGAAGTGGACGGCGAAGTGGTAGAGAGCAACATGCGGCAGTGGGCAGCTTTTGGAAAGTCCCGAACTACTGATACGCGGGTCTGGTGTGCCGTGTCTGAGAGTGTAAAAAGAACCGGTCGCCAAGATCTTCTTCTGAAGGAGCTTGGGATCGGACTGCTTGTGGTCGGTAACGATCAGGCCCAGGAGATGATTGCCCCTAAGGATCTAGGGGTCAATGTGGAAATGCCCGACATTGACGGCCTGTCTCCAAGACTTCAAAAGGCTCTGGGTCCCGTCTACGACCACTTCGATCGAGGCGAGTGGCGAGAGGCGTTTGAGGAGGCCTGTCTTGCCCTTGAGGATGCCGCCCGGAAGCACCTTTGGAAAGGCATCAAAGCCGGTCGGATTGTTATCCAAAACGAACATGGCTTAAAGATTGAAAAACTCAACAAAGGCGATATCGATCGTCTCACCATGGGCGGTTTAGCGTCTCGATTTAGTCGCATTGTGAAGCAGAGTCAAGCGGATCGGATCATCGGCGATGCCCTCAAGCAGGTAAATCCGCATCGAATAGACGTCGCCCATCACAAGACCAAATCGTCAGGAGAGGCCAAACTCCGGCGCAACGTGGGCGCCAAGATGTGGCTGATCTTTGGGGCGTTGAAGGAGATCGAAAGCACGCCTTAGGGTTTCGCTACTTAGATCCGCCGTTGTCAGGCGTACCTTCTCTGACGATGTCAAGATTTCGCACCTTGACCCGTGTGGTCGCCCATCTCGACATGGACGCTTTCTATGCGTCGGTGGAGCTGCGGCGGCGGCCTGAGTTGAAGGGCAAACCCGTGGTGGTTTGTGGGTCGGGGCCGCGGGCGGTGGTTACTACGGCTAGTTATGAGGCGCGGAAGCTGGCGGGGATTCATTCGGCTATGCCGGCGGCTGTGGCTCGGCGGCGGTTGCCGGACGCGGTCTATCTGCGGCCGGACTTTCCGGCTTATCGGGAGGCCTCTGGGCAGGTGATGGACGTGCTGCGGCGGAACGTCGAGGTGGTCGAGGTCGTGGGGCTGGACGAGGCTTATCTGGACCTGACCGGGTTGTTCTCCCCCAAGGCGACGATGCGGCGGGTCGTGGCCGAGATCCGGGCCGAGACGCGGCTGACCTGCTCGGTCGGGATCTCCGAGAGCCGGATGCTGGCCAAGATCACCAGCGAGCTCGGCAAGCCGCGGGGCCTGGTGGTCCTTTCGCGGGAGCAGGCCCTGGAGCGGTTCGCCGGCCACTCCCCCGGCCTGATCCCCGGGATCGGACCGAAGACGGTCTCCCGCCTTGAGGAAATGGGCATCCGCACGCTCGCCGACCTGCAGCGGCGCGAGCGATCTGAGCTGGAAGCCGCCTTCGGCCCCCGCTCCGGCGCCTGGCTGCACGCCCGGGGCCATCTCCGCGACGACACTCCCGTCACACCCGAACACGAGACCAAGTCGCAGTCGGCCGAGATCACCTTCGACGTCGACGTCAACCAGCGGGCCGAGCTCGAGCGCCACCTGGCCGAGCTCTCGGCGGAGCTCTGCCGGCGCCTGCGCAAGCGTGAGCTCGAGGGCCGGACGATCGGGATCAAGGTCCGCCTCGACGACTGGACCAACGTCACCCGCTCCCACACCATCGACCGGCCGACCAACGACCCGGCGGTCGTCGGCCCGATCGCCCTCGACCTCCTGCGCGCCTACGACCCGCAGCGGCCGGTGCGGCTGCTCGGGGTCCGCGTCGCCTCCTTCGAGAGCGGCGAGAAGGACAAGGCCGAGCCGGAGCCGACGCCCGGTCAGCTCCAGCTCGGTCTCGCCTCCTAGCGCGTCGCCAGGACCGTGCCGACGCCGGGGAAGCCGAGCTTCTCCTTCACGGCCTCGGTGAGGTCGTAGTCGCGCCCGGCCACGTAGGGGCCGCGGTCGATCACCGGCACGGTCACCGTGCGGCCGTGGTAGCGCAGCTTCACCTTCGTCCCGCAGGGGAGCGTCTTGTGAGCGACGCCCATCGTCCCCGGCAGCAGCGTCCCGCCGCAGGCGACGCCGTTGCCGTAGAGGCCCGGCCCGTAGTAGCTGGCGCCGGCGAGGCGATAGGTCGTCAGCTTGCGCGGCTCGCTACGCGAGGCGCTGATTCGCCGGTCGTGGACGCCGTAGGCGCGCACCGCGTAGCTGCCGGTCCGCTCGGGCACCCAGCGCAGAGCGAAGGTCCCGTTCGCCTTCGTCGTCACCCCGCGCACGCCCGGGTCGGGGCCGCGGAAGACCAGCTTCACGCGGTGGCGACCGCTCGGCCGCACCTTGCCGCGCACCGCCAGCCCGTTCCCCTTCAGCACCGTGTGCGTGGAGAGGTGGAGGGCGACGTGGGAGCGCGATCGCTCGTGGTGCTTTTGGCCGTCGGTCTGCGCCGCCGCCGGCGCCAGGCCGATCGACAGCGCGGCGGCAGCCGCCACCGCGGGCAGGAGTTTTCGCATCAGTGAGTCGCTCGCTTTCTCTGCTGCCTGCGAGGGGTCCCGGCCGCGCCGAAGCAACGACAGGTGGTGGACCCTCCCGCCCCCCACTCGTGCGCAGGGGTCTCGGCAGGTTGGTTAGCTCGTTTCGAAGTCGAACACGCTAGGCCGGACTCCGACGCGCAAATGTGAGCAGACGCACATATTCCCGGAACTGCAACGTTCCTTGAATTTCGGCTTCACAAAGCCTTTCCCGGAGCTTCACCCCGCCCTGGACCCGTGTGCGAAGATGACTCGATGGCGAACCCCGAACGACTCAGCGGCCTCGACACCTCGTTCCTGCACCTGGAGCGCTCCGGCGCCCACATGCACGTCGCCTCGGTCAGCATCTTCAAGGGCGAGGCGCCGACCCACCGGGAGTTCCGCGACCACATCGCCTCGCGCCTGCACCTGGTGCCGCGCTTCCGCCAGAAGCTGCGCTTCGTCCCGCTCAGCCAGAGCCGGCCGGTCTGGATCGACGACCCCCATCTCAACCTCGAGTACCACGTGCGCCAGACCGCGCTGCCGGCGCCGGGCTCCGACGAGCAGCTGCGCAACCTCGCCTCGCGGATCTTCTCCCAGCAGCTCGACCGCTCGAAGCCGCTCTGGGAGCTGTGGCTGGTCGAGGGCCTGACCGACGAGCGCTTCGCGATCATCGGCAAGAGCCACCACGCGCTCGTCGACGGCGTCTCCGGGGTGGACATCACCACCGTCCTCTTCGACCTCGACCCCGACCCGCAGGGCGCCTCCGAGAAGGCGCCGCCGTGGCTCGCCAGCCCCGAGCCGACCAGCGTGCAGCTGCTCTCCGAGGCGCTGAAGGAGCGGATGACGAGCCCGCGGGAGATCTACCGCGGGTTCCGCGCGGCGCTGCGCGGCCCGCGCCAGGTCCTGCGCGGCCTCGGCGCCACCTCGAAGATGGTCGGCGCCGGGGTCAGCGCCCCAACCTCCGTCTTCAACGTCGAGATCGGCCCCCACCGCCGCTTCCAGATGGTCCAGGCCGACCTCGACGACCTCAAGCGGGTCAAGGACGCCCACGGCGGCACCGTCAACGACGTCATCCTCTCGATCGTCGCCGGCACTCTCGGTAAGTACCTGCGCGCCCGCGGCCACGACACCGAGGGGCTGGAGCTGCGGGCGATGGTCCCGGTCAGCGTCCGCGCCGACGAGGAGCACGGCGCCCTCGGCAACCGCATCTCGGCGATGATGGCGCCGCTCCCGGTCTGGTGCGAGGACCCCGTCGAGCGCCTACACCTGATGAGCGAGGAGATGGGCGACCTCAAGACCTCCGGCCAGGCGGTCGGGGCCGAGATCCTCACCAAACTGACCGACTTCGCGCCGGGGACGATCGCCTCGCAGGCGGCCCGCCTGCAGCCGGCGCAGCGCTTCTTCAACCTCGTCGTCACCAACGTGCCGGGGCCGCAGTTCCCGCTCTACGTGCTCGGCCGCAAGATGGAGTCGATCTTCCCGATGGTGCCGCTGGCCCGGCGCCAGGCGCTCTGCGTCGGGATCATGTCCTACAACGGCCAGGTCAACTTCGGCCTGGTCGGCGACTACGACGCGATGGCCGATCTCGACAGCTTCGCCCTCGACCTCGAGGCGGCGACCCAGGAGGTCATCGAGACCGCGCCGAAGAAGCGGGCGAAGAAGGGCAAGGCCGCGGCCGCCTCCGCGAACGGCGCCGGCCCCGTCGCCGCCGAGTCGCGCTCCTAGCCGCGACTCACCGGACCAGCCGGCCGCTGATTTCGAACGGCAGCCCGTCGGTCACATAGAGCCAGTCGAGCCGGCGGGCGCTGAACCCGCGCGCCCGCGCGTCGGCGTTGACCGCGACCGCGGTCAGCCGCTGGAAGCGGCCGGGACGCCGGAGGCGCAGGGTCAGCCTCCCTCCCCCGCGCCTGTAGTCGAGGCGGGTGACGGTGCGGCCGCCTCGCTCGCGGCCCAGCCGCCCGACCAGCGCCAGCCCGGCGGCGGTGCCCAGCGGCGCGCTCAGGTGGACGACGACGGCGCGCCCGCGGCGCGGCCGCACCCGCAGCAGCTGGAAGGTGGTGTGGTTGAGCGACCGGGTCAGGCGCCGCCCGCTCAGCGGCAGGTGCCCCTGCCGCGGCACGTCCGGGAAGAGGTGGCCCTCGCGAAAGCCCCGGCCGGTCCGCCACTCGGGGACCGCGGCGGCGAAGCGGGCGAAGTCGCGGCTGAGGTCCGAGGGGCCGGCGGCGCGGATCGCCCGCTCGTAGCTGGCGACGGCGAAGCCGCCGGGCTTGGCGTGGATCGCCCCCGCCCAGGCCCTGCGCAGCAGCGCCTTGCCGTAGCGCCGCGCCAGCCACTGGTTCCAGACGGCGCTGCCGTACTCCTTGATCGAGTTGGTCGTCAGCGGCGTTTCCCAGAGCCGCACCCAGCGGCGCACGTAGCGCAGGTAGTCGTCGATCCCGTTGTAGACCTGGTCCTCCATCCAGGTCGCGGTCGACTCGGCGAACCAGGGGTCCTGGTAGGCGTCGTAGCCGAACTGGAGGATGTGGTTGTACTCGTGGGCGAAGGTCACCTCGAGGTCATTCAGCGGGTTCGTCCCCGGGAACTCGAAGGCGCTGTAGTCGTTGTCGAGGACGAGGTAGCCGTGCAGCCGCCGCGGGATCCGGTGCCGGCGGGTCGCCTGGTCGCGGTCGGGCGCCGCGTAGCCGAACAGTTCGCCGCCGATCTGCGAGAGGTAGACGTCGGTCTTGCCCCTGCCGCCGCCCTGGCGGCCGTCGCTGCGCGGCTCGCGCCAGCCGAGCCTCCCATTCTCGACCGCGTGGACGCGTTCGGCGACCCGCAGCACCCGCTCGACGAAGTCGGGGACCCCGTCGCCGTCGCCGTCGCTGAGGCTGGGCGCGTCGAGGCCCTGGTCGACCCAGTGGACGCAGAAGTGGTCAGAGCAGGCGGGCGAGTTGCGCGCCTCCGGCACCGAGTAGGCGTTGCGGTTCGGGTCCTTTTCGTCGGTCGGCCGGAACCGCGGCGCCAGGAACGGCTTCTGCGACTTCGAGGCGAGGCTGGGGACGGCTTCGCCGAGGTCGGAGTCCGCGCGCGCGGAGCTGACGGCGGCGAGGAGCACGAGCAGCGCCGCCGAGGTACCGACCAGGTGGCGCCGGCGGTTCCGCATGCAAAGGGAACCCTAACGGGCGCGAAAGTACCTCCCGGGATCGGGACGGAGATACTTCGGGTATGAGCCGCGCCGGAGCCCGATGCGCCTAGCCCTCGCCCAGATCAACCCGACCGTCGGGGCGGTCGACGCCAACGCCGCCAAGGTCGCCGAGTGGATCGGCCGCGCCCGCGAAGAGGGCGCCGAGCTGGTGATCTTCCCCGAGCTCTGCATCCCCGGCTACCCGGCCGAGGACCTCTACCTAAAGCGCCACTTCCTCGCCGCCAACCAGCGCGCCGTCGAGGAGCTGGCCGCGGCGGCGGACGGGATCGTCGCGATGGTCGGCTTCGCCGAGCCGGCGGCGGAGGCGGCCGACTCCCGCCGCGCGCACAACTCGACCGCGATCCTGGCGGGCCGGGAGATCGCCGGGGTCTACCGCAAGAACCGACTCCCCAACTACTCCGTCTTCGACGAGCAGCGCTACTTCATCCCCGGCGCCAAGCCCTTCCTGACGGAGGTCGACGGTCTCGGCGTCGGGGTGACGATCTGCGAGGACGTCTGGCAGCCAGGTCCGCCAGCCCAGACCGAGGCCGAAGAAGGGGCGCGGCTGATCGCCAACCCCTCCGGCTCGCCGTACCACCGCGGCAAGGGACGCGAGCGCGAAGCGATGTTCGCCGAACGCTCCCGCGCCTATGACGCCTACTTCGCCTTCTGCAACCTGGTCGGCGGCCAGGACGAGCTCGTCTTCGACGGCCAGAGCCTCCTCACCGCCCCCGACGGCAGCGTGATCGCCCGCGGCGCCCAGTTCGAGGAGGAGCTGCTGATCTGCGAGGTCCCCGGCCAGGGACCGGGCCCGCTGGCCGACCCCCTCTCCGACCTCGACGAGGTCTACGAGGCGCTCGCCCTCGGCCTGCGCGACTACGTCGCCAAGAACGGCTTCAAGCACGTCGGCGTCGCCCTCTCGGGCGGGATCGACTCGGCGCTGGTCGCGCAGCTCGCCGCCGACGCGGTCGGGCCGGAGCGACTGACCTGCGTGGTCATGCCCTCCCCCCACTCCAGCTCCGAGACCCAACAGGACGCCCGCGACATCGCCGCCAACCTCGGCTGTGAGCTGATCGAGATCGCGATCGAGCCGATGATGGCCGGCTACGAGGGGGCGCTGCGCGGCTACCTGGACGAGCCCGAGGCGGCGGTACCGCGCGATCCCACCAAGCCCTCCGAGCCCGACCTGACCGCCGAGAACATCCAGGCGCGGATCCGCGGCAACCTGATGATGGCGCTCTCCAACCGCCACGGCTGGCTGGTCCTGACGACCGGCAACAAGAGCGAGATGTCGGTCGGCTACGCGACCCTCTACGGCGACATGGCGGGAGGCTTCGCGGTGATCAAGGACGTGCCGAAGGGGCTCGTCTACGAGCTGGTGAGGCGGCGGAACGAGCGGGCCGGGCGCGAGCTGGTGCCGGCGAGCGTGCTCGAGCGGGCGCCCTCGGCCGAGCTGCGGCCCGACCAGCGCGACGAGGACTCGCTGCCGCCCTACGAGCTGCTCGATCGCATCCTTGAGGCCTACGTCGAGCGCGACCAGGGGCGCGAGGAGATGATCGCCGCCGGGATGCCGGCCGCGACCGTCGACGAGGTGATCCGCCTCGTCGACCGGGCCGAGTACAAGCGCCGCCAGGCGGCGCCGGGGATCCGGATCACGCCGCGGGCCTTCGGCAAGGATCGGCGTCTGCCGATAACGAACCGCTTCGGCGGCTAGGCCAGAGGGCGCCTGACAGCGTCCTCGGTCGCTCGCGTGCAGAGCACGCCACGCTCCCTGCGTCCTTGTCAGCCACCCTCTGGCCGGCGCCGGACCGCAATAGTCATTTGGCCCAACGCACAGGTCTTGCCTTCATCGTTCACCACCTCGGCCTGCCAGAGCCAGGTGGTGCGGCCGCGGTGGCGGGCCTTGGCGCGGACTTCGGCCGCGCCCTCGGTGATCGGGCGGATGAAGCTGACGTTGATCGACTGCCCCATCGCCGCCATCCCGTCCGCGTGGACGGCGCCGGCGGTGGCGCGCGAGCAGACGCTCTCGATCAGGGTCGACATGACGCCGCCGTGCATCAGCCCGAAGGGCTGGCGCAGCTCGTCGCGGATCGGCAGCCGCACTCGCGCGTCCTCGGGATCGTCGCTCAGCCATTCGGTCCCGATCAGCTCGTCGAAGTGCTTAATGCGATCGTCCTCGTTCACGGGGGGTCACCCTAATAGGCTTCCGGCCGGTGCCGCTCAGCGACGACCAGAAAGCCATCCTCCGTTTGCTCGCGCAGCGGGGTGCGCAGGGGTACGAGGACCTCGCCGCCCTGCTGGGGATCTCGGTGGACGAGGTCCATGCGAAGGCGAAAGATGCGGCTGCCGCGCTGGAAGCAGAAGGTATCCCTGCTCCTCCGATACCCGGGCCGGGGGGCGCGGGGGACTCCCCCTCCGTCGCAAATTTTGGGGAGGCTCCTCCGGGGGAGTCCCCCGCGCCCAAGGCTTCGGAGCCGGTGCCGCCGGCTGAGGGCGCTCCGGTTGAGGAGGCGAAGCCTGAGGAGCCGAAGCCGATTCCCCCTCGGCCGAAGGTGCATAGCGTCAAGGAGGCGGCTCATGAGGTGAAGCTGCTTGAGAACCGGGGGTTGTGGGCGATTCTGGCGGGGGTCGCGATCGTGGTTTTGTTTGTGGTGATTCTGTTCGTCACTGGCGGGGACGATGGGTCGGATTCTTCGACTACGGCCTCGACCACCAGTTGCAAGCTCGAGACGGCGCCGAAGCCGAACGGGAAGGCGATTACGGCGCTGGCCGCGGCGGCCGTCAAGGGCGGCAAGGAAGCGACGCGGGCGGTGCTGA
>DATHFL010000237.1:0-7175 GCA_035318125.1 Solirubrobacterales bacterium
CCACGAGCCGCTCTCGGGGGCCGCGGCGCGGGCGCTGGAGGAGCTCGGCGTCGGCAACGTCGAGCTGCTGATCGGCGACGGCAGCCTCGGGGTCCCGGAGCGAGCGCCCTTCGATGCGATCGCCGTCCACGCCACCGCGCCGGCCGCCCCGCCGGCGCTGCTCGACCAGCTCGCCGACGGCGGCCGCCTCGTCGTCCCGATCGCCGCCCCCGAGGCCGACATGCTCACCGTCCTGCGCCGCCGCGGCGAGGAGATCGGGGCCGAGTCGCTCGGCCCCTGCCGCTTCGTGCCGCTGATCGGCGAAGAGGGGTACTGACCGCGCTGCGCTAGCAGCTGCTGGACGGGTCGTTGCCGTCCTTGACGACTTCGTCGCCGCCCCCGCCGCAGTCGACCTGCTTGTCGCGCTGGCCGTCGGCGGCGTCGATGAAGTCGCTGCCGCCCTTGCCGAGCAGGACGTCGGCGCCGAGGTGGCCCATGAGGCTGTTGTCGCCGTTGTCGCCGACCAGGACGTCGGGGCCGTCCGATCCCTCGAGGCTCTCGTTGTCGCCAAGCACCTGGTCCTCGTTGCCGCAGCCGGGAGGCCCGCCGCTGCCGCCGAGGCTGACCCGCAGGTTGTCCTTCGAGCGGGCGTAGGAGACGGTGTCCTCGCCGGAGCCGCCGTCGTACCTGTGGCCCTGGCAGGTGACCACCGAGGAGACGAGCAGGTCGTTGCCGGCGCCGCCGAGCAGGTCGTCGCCGCCCGGGTCGGCGTAGAGGACGTCGCTGCCGACGCCGCCCTCGAGCCGGTCGCGGCCGTTGTCGGGGCCGTTGTAGTTCTCGCCCGCTTCGAGCACGTCGTCGCCGTTGCCGCCGACCAGGTTGTCATCGCCGGCGTTGCCGTTGATCCGCACTTTGGCCCCGGCCGGGACGCTGTTGTCGACGACGATCGTGTCGTTGCCGTTGCCGCCGGTGACGACGATCAGCGGCACCGCGCCGGAGTCGGGGCAGACCGTCGCGTTGGCGTTGCTGGGCGGGGTTTCGCAACCGTCGCCGGCGAAGATCGGGATCGTGTCTGAGATCACCCAGGCGCTGGGGCTGCGGGAGATGCGGATGTCGTCGTTGTTGGGGCTGCCCTGGATGATCAGGCTGGAGCCGTCGAGGCCGAGGTTGAGGATCCCGTAGGCGAGGCTGGGCGGGGGCGGGGTTTCGGGGCCGCAGGAGGTCTCGACCGCGAAGCCTTCGCAGCTGTCGGTGCCGGGGCCGCCGAAGGCCTGGCCACCACCACCGCCGCTCTGCAGGGTGTCGTCGCCGACGCCGCCGTCGATCCGGTTCGACTGGCCGTTGCCGGAGATCGTGTCCGCCTGCGGCGAGCCGACCACGTCCTCGAAGCCGTTGAGGTCGTCGTGGCCGTCGCCCTTGGCCTTGTCGGTGCCGAGGTCGACCTCAACGCCGCCGCGGGTGGCGCTGGCGTAGGAGACGATGTCGTTGGCTCCGTCGCCGCCGAAGAGGCTGTCGGTGCCGGCGTCGCCGCGGACGATGTCGCCGTCGCCGGGCCCGCCGTCGGCGTGGTCGGTGCCGGCGCCGCCGAAGACTTCGTCGGAGTCGCCGCCGCCGTTCAGGTCGGTCTCGTCGCCGGGCCCGCCTTCGATGTGGTCCTCGCCGGCGCCGCCGTCGATCTGGTCGTTGCCCTTGTCGCCGAGCAGCTTGTCGTCGCCGCCGTCGCCGTCGACCTTGTCGCTGCCCTGCTGGCCGTCGACGTAGTCGTTGCCGGCGCCGCCGTCGATCTTGTCCGGCCCCTTGTAGCCGGTGATGTAGTCATCGCCGCCGCCGCCGTGGAGTCCGTCGGCGCCCTTCGAGCCGGAGAGGTTGTCGTCGCCCTCGCCGCCGTCGAGGTTGTCGGAGCCGGTCTCGCCCTGGAGGCTGTCGTTGCCGCCCTCGCCGTGCAGGTTGTCGAAGCCGCGGCCGCCGACCAGGGTGTCGTTGCCGGGCCCGCCGCAGATCGTGTCGTTGCCGTTCGGGCCGCCGGTGATGACGTCGTTGCCGCCGCCGCCGTCGATCACGTCGCTGGCCTTCTTGCCGACCAGGTGGTCGTTGCCGGCGGTGCCCTTGATCGTCACCTTCTTGCCGTCGCACTTGGCCGCCTGGGCCGGTGCCGCGAACGGGAACAGCGCCAAGCCGACCGCGCAGACGAGCGCGGCCAGCAGCAGCCGAGTGTGGCGAGGTCCTGCCATTGCTCTCCTCTGATCGGTTCCCACGGCGGAAAACTGGAACCGCCCCGATCGGACATCGGTCCATAGGCCTGTGACGACCTCTGTACTTCTAATACCCCTAAACGCTCGGAAAACCCATTTGTCAGGCCGCCTTCCGCCCGCTCCCACGCGGCTGCCGCTCTCCTATACGCTCGCAGCGCAATGCGGGGCGGCATCTACGTTTTGAACTTCTACTCGGCGGTCTTCATCGACCAGCTGAAGCGCGGCCGCAAGACCGCGACCATCCGCCTCGGCGACAAAAGCAACAAGTACGAGCGGGGGCAGGTGGTCTGGATCACGGTCGGCTTCCGCCACAGCCCGCGGGAGAAGATCTTCACCGCGGTGATCGACGACGTCGAGGTCAAGCCCCTCGGCGACCTCAGCCGGCGCGACATCGAGCACGACAACCCCGAGTTCCGCCGCCTCGAGGAGACCAGCCGCTTCCTCGAGCAGATCTACAGCCGGCCGGTCTCCGAGGACGACCTGGTCACGGTGATCCGCTTCTCGCAGATCGTCGAGCCCCCCCGCGCCCACCTGGGCAACGGAGAGACGCCGCACCACAACTGAACTGCGAGCCCGGGCGGGCCGTAGGTAGGCGCGATGGCCGAGTACGACTTCCTCACCACCTGGCTGCTGGAGTCTCCGCGCGAGCCGGTCTGGGAGGCGATCCACGCCCAGGAACGCTGGCCGAGCTGGTGGCGCGGGGTCGAGGAGGCGACCGAGCTGCGGCCCGGCGACGACGACGGGCTCGGCAGCGTCTCGCGGATGGTCTGGAAGAGCCTGCTCCCCTACCGCGTCTCCTTCGACGTGACGACGACGCGGATCGAGTACCCGACCCTGATGGAGGGGCGGGCGGTCGGCGAGCTGGAAGGGACCGGCCGCTGGCGCCTCTACGAGCAGGACGGGGTGACCGCGGTCCTCTACGAGTGGAACGTGAGCACCACGAAGCCGTGGATGAACCTGCTGGCGCCGTTGCTGCGCCCGGCCTTCGAGTGGAACCACGACTGGGTGATGCGCCGCGGCGGCGAAGGGATCTCGAGCCTGCTCGGCTGCCGCCTCTTGGCGATGGACTGACGCTTCGCTATCTTTCAGCTATTGGCACTCCTCCCCTGAGAGTGCCAGCGCCGCAAGAGCGAGGTATTTGGCTCTGCAGCGCCATTTCCAACTTTTCACTCAAACACCGACCGAACAACGGAGGTTCACGGATGAAGCTGAAGCCCCTCGGGGACCGGCTCATTGTCAAGCCGATCGAGGAGGAGGAGACGACCGCCAGCGGCATCGTCCTCCCCGACACGGCGAAAGAGAAGCCGCAGAAGGGCAAGGTCGTCGCCGTCGGCGACGGCGTGGTCAACGACGACGGCAGCCGCCGCGCGCTCGATGTCGCGGAGGGGGACGAGGTCCTCTACTCCAAATACGGCGGCACCGAGGTGACCGTCGAGGGCGACGAACTGCTCGTGCTGCGCGAGTCGGACGTCCTGGCCAAGGTCGCCTAGCCCACGGACTTACGCAATCAAGGAGGACTAGAAACAAATGGCTCACAAGGAGCTGAAGTACGCAGAGGAGGCCCGAGGGGCCCTGCAGGCCGGCGTCGATTCCGTCGCCAACGCCGTCAAGGTCACCCTCGGCCCGAAAGGCCGCTACGTCGTGCTCGACAAAAAGTTCGGCGCGCCGACGATCACCAACGACGGCGTCACGATCGCCCGCGAGGTCGAGGTCGAGGACGTCTTCGAGAACCAGGGCGCCCAGCTCGTCCGCGAGGTCGCGACCGCGACCAACGACGTCGCCGGTGACGGCACCACCACCGCCACCCTGCTGGCGCAGACGATCGTCCGCCAGGGCCTGAAGAACGTGGCCGCCGGCGCCAACCCGCTGGCCCTGCGCCGCGGGATCGAGAAGGCCGTCGAGGAGGTCGTCGAGAACCTCCGCGGCAAGCAGTCGAAAGAGGTCGCGGGCAAAGAGCAGATCGCCCGCGTTGCCGCCATCTCCGCCGGCGACGACGAGATCGGCAACGTGATTGCCGACGCGATCGAGAAGGTCGGCAAAGACGGCGTCGTCAACGTCGAGGAGGGCCAGACCTTCGGCATGGAGCTGGAGTTCACCGAGGGGATGCAGTTCGACAAGGGCTACATCTCCCCGTACATGGTCACCGACCAGGACCGCATGGAGGCGGTGCTGGACGACCCCTACATCCTCATCGCCAACCAGAAAATCGGCTCCGTGCGGGACATCCTGCCGGTGCTCGAGCAGGTGATGCAAGGGGGCAAACCGCTGCTGATCGTGGCCGAGGACGTCGAGGGCGAGTGCCTCGCGACCCTGGTCGTGAACAAGCTGCGCGGCACCTTCACCGGCGTCGCCGTGAAGGCCCCGGGCTTCGGCGACCGCCGCAAGCGGATGCTCGAGGACATCGCGGTCCTCAGCGGCGGCGAGGTGATCACCGAGGAGATGGGCCTGAAGCTGGAGAACACCCAGCTCACCCAGCTCGGCAAGGCGCGCCGCGTCGTCGTCTCCAAGGACACCACCACGATCATCGACGGTGGCGGAGACCCGGAGGACATCAAGGGCCGGATCAAGCAGATCAAACAGGAGATCGAGAACACCGACTCCGACTTCGATCGCGAGAAGCTCCAGGAGCGTCTGGCCAAGCTCGCCGGAGGCGTTGCCGTCGTCAAGGTCGGCGCCGCCACCGAGACCGAGATGAAGGAGAAAAAGCACCGCGTCGAGGACGCGCTGCAGGCGACCCGCGCCGCGCTCGAGGAGGGCGTCGTGCCGGGTGGCGGTGTGGCCCTGCTGAACGCGCAGGCCGCCCTCGACCCGGAGAAGCTGGACGACCCCGACGAGGTCACCGGCGCCCGGATCATCCATCGCTCGCTGGAGGAGCCGGTGCGGCAGATCGCCGAGAACTCGGGCCTCGAGGGCTCGGTCGTGGTCAACAAGGTCCGCGAGCTGAAGGAGGGCGAAGGCCTGAACGCGGCGACCGGCGAGTACGGCGACCTGATCAAGGCCGGCGTCATCGACCCGACCAAGGTCACCCGCTCCGCCCTGGAGAACGCCGCCTCGATCGCGAAGAACATCCTCGTGACCGAGGCGATCATCGCCGAACCGCCGGAAGAGAACGGCGCCGGCGGTATGCCGGGCGGTATGCCCGACATGGGCGGGATGATGTAGCGACGCCTCGTCCGAGCGCCATACTTGGCGCCAACAGGCGAGTGTTTCGAGGGCCCGGCCAACCGCCGGGCCCTCTTCGTTTCAGAAGCGCCAAAGAGAAGTGACGCTTCCGGCTCACTCTGCGCACCACACGCGCGCTCAGGCCCGCCAGGCTCAGGCGCATGACCCCAGCCAAGCCCCCTCGCTCCGCCGACGGGCCGAAAAGTCTCCCTAGGTCAGACAAATCGTCCTCTCGTGCAGGGAACTTCGACATTTCGGCCCATCGGCTGCGCCCGCGACAGTGGGATCTCGATATCGCCGGACTTGCCAATCGCCAGCATGGGCTGGTGACGCTGGCTCAGCTCGAAGGTCTGGGGATGGATCGAAGGACGGCTGCGGCCCGTGTGCGGTCCGGGCGCCTCCATCGCGTCCACGACGGTGTCTTCGCGGTCGGCTACTCGCGCCTTGCGGGCGAGGCGATCCCTCTGGCTGCGGTGCTCTCTTGCGGACCCGGCGCAGTTCTCTCTCATGGCTCTGCGGCCACCCTGTGGGGCTTCTGGGAAGGGAGCGACGACGCAGCCCACGTCATTGCCCCTCACCGGCGGGGACGAAGCCCACAGGGGATCGTTTCCCACCGTGACGGTTGCCTTCCATCCTCGGACAGGACCATTTTCCGAAGCGTGCCCTGCACCACCGTCGCTCGCACCCTGCTCGACTTGGCGGCTCTGCTGCCACCGTGGGAGCTGAGGAAGGCGCTGGGCGAGGCCGAAGTGATGCGCCTGGTCAACCACACGCAGCTCCGAAGCCAGATCCGTCGAGGGCGGGGAAGGCGAGGGGTTGCACGTCTCCGTCTGCTCCTCGATGAAATCCATCCTCAGAACAAGAGGAGCCGCAGCGAACTCGAGCGGAGGTTCCTGCATGTTTGTCTACAGGTCGGGCTGCCGCAGCCAGAGGTCAATGTGACGCTGGAAGTAGGCAGCCGGCGCCTCAAGCCCGACTTCCTCTGGCGCTCTCGGCGGTTCATCCTCGAAGCGGACAGTCGCCGCTTCCACGACACCGATGTCGCCTTCGTCAATGATCGGCGCCGCGAGCAGCTCTTGCAGCTCGACGGGTGGCGTGTCTCCCGCTGCACCTGGGAGCAGGTCGAGTACGAACCGATGGTTCTTGCGAACACGGTTCAAGAACTGCTGGCGCAGCCTGACCACAGGTCGACGGGCTGAAGTGTCAAATCCTGTCCAGCGATGGGCCGAATCGACTGCCTCTGCGAGACATTTCGGCCCGTCGGCGGCGGGTTATTTTGGGGGCTTGGGGGGGAGTGGGGGGTAGAGGGCGGCGTTGTAGTCGGCGGTGCTGAGGAAGGTGGGGCGGCGGATCTTCAGGCGGAGGACGTTGGTGGTGCGGGGGTAGAGGCGGAGGTCGTAGGCGTTGCCGGTGCCGAAGCCGTTGTAGTAGACGAGCATCCGCACGCGGGGGCGCTTGACGGTCCAGGCGATCACTTGCTTGACCCAGCGCGGGTCATCGATACCGGAGACCGCCCACTCGGTCAGCGCGATCGGTTTGCCGCGCCACTGCTTGCCGGCGTAGAAGCGGTTGAGGTCCTTCCAGACGGGATATTGGGAGTAGAAGTCGGTGCCGACCCAGTCGACCCAGCGGCGCCCCGGCCAGTAGTTGCCGGGGAAGTTGCCTTTGACCCGCGGCGAGCCGCCCGGCAGCGTGCTCCAGACCATGCTCACCGGCGCCACCGGCAGTTCTTGCGGCGGCGGGCCTTTGGTCCGCTGCACCGGCGGCAGCCCGATCCCCGCC
>DATHFL010000238.1:0-7880 GCA_035318125.1 Solirubrobacterales bacterium
CTTCCCCGGCATCAAACGGCCCGCCCTAACAGACGTGTCCTTCACCGCGCCGGCCGGCTCGGTCACCGCCCTGGTCGGCGGCACCGGCGGCGGCAAGAGCGCGATGCTGAGCCTGATTCCGCGTTTATACGACGTCTCGGCCGGTCGGGTGCTGATCGACGGCCACGACCTCCGCGACGTCACCGAGCATTCACTGCGCTCACAGCTCGGGATCGTGCCCCAGGAGGGCTTCCTGTTCTCGGGCACGATCCGCGACAACATCGCCTTCGGCCGCCCAGACGCGACCGACGAGGACGTGCGGGCGGCGGCGCAGGCGGTGGGCGCTCACGACTTCATCGAGCGGCTGCCGGACGGCTACGACAGCGAGGTGGGAGAGCGCGGCGGCCACCTGTCCGCCGGCCAGCGCCAGCTGGTGGCATTCGCGCGCGCGGCGGCAGCCGACCCGCGCATCCTCATCCTCGACGAGGCGACCTCGAACGTCGACGTGCGGACCGAGAAAACGATCGAGCGCGGCCTCGAGCGCCTCCTCCACGGCCGCACCGCCATCGTCATCGCCCACCGCCTCTCCACCATCCGCCGAGCCGGCAAGATCGTCGTCCTGGAGCAGGGCAAAATCGCCGAGCAGGGCACCCACGACGAGCTGATAACCGCCGGCGGCCCCTACTCCAAGCTCTACGGCGCCTGGTCCGAATCGGCTGCGTAGAGCTCCGGCCGACGCTCAGGCGAGCCCCAAGGCGCTTTTGTCAACCAGGGGGCGACAAAGGCGCCTTGTCGCGTCGAACTCAGCCCGGTCCGACGCCGCCGGATTCGGTGCCACCGCCGCCGCCGCCTTCGGGGGCGGCTTCTTCTACTCCGCCGCCGGCGCCGCCGGTTTCGGGGGCCGCTTCTTCGGGGGCGGGTTCTTCGGCTTCCGGTTCGACGTATTCGGGTTCGGCTTCGATGCCGCCTTCTTCGGAGCCTTCGAATTCTTCGCCGCCCGCTTCGCCGGATTCGCCGGCCGGGGTCACGGCGCCCGGGCCTTCGCTGCACTCTTCGAAGCCGTAGATCGCCGCCTGCGACTGGAATTCTTCGAGCGCCGGCGTCGCTTCGGTCGCCGCTTCGCCAAGCGCCGCGGTGTCTTCGCGTTCGGCCGCCAGTTTCACTTCGCCCTCGACCTTGGCCAGCTCTTCCGCCGCTTCCATGAATTTCGCGTAGCTGCCGTCGTCGCCCTCCGGCGTCCCCAGGTCCTGCAGGCGTTCGACCATGCCGGTGTAGAGGTTGGCGGTCTTTTCGATCTGGTCCGGCACCGCGGCTTCTTCGCCGACTTCCGAGCCGAGCGCGCCGACGGCGGCGTTGACCTCGGCGCAGATCGCGTCGCCCTGCTCGATCAGTTCGTCTTCGGTCAGCGTCGTCGGTTCTTCGACCGTGGCCGCGGTCGATTCGGTGGTCTCGTCGCCACCCCCGCCGCAGCCGGCGATGGCAAGGGCCAAAGCGGCAAGGAAAAGCGCGATCGTCTTGTGTCCGGGGCGTTTCACAGGGGCGACGCTAGCAAAGCGATTCGACGGCTTTGCAGGGAGTTAGCGGGAGGCTGCGGCCCAGGGACTCGAACCCCGACTACCTCGTCCAGAGCGAGGCGTGCTGCCATTACACCAGGCCGCAACGGCTTACCCAGGATATACGTCAGGGAAGCCCGGCTCCCTCGGCGATCGCCTGCCGGGCCGCCGCCAGTTCTTCGGAGCGCCCGACGCTGAGGCAGCCGGCCACCCGATCCCCCTGCAGGTACCAGACCGAGAACTCGCCGCTCTCGCGGTCGCCCCGCCAGACCTCCCGGTCCCACTCGTAGGCCGGGCCGACGTACTCGAGGCTCGCCCAGTCGGCGAGGTCGCTGAAGAAGTAGGGGACGACCTCGTAGTCGGCGCCGTCGCCGAGCATGTTGCCGGCGACGTGGATGCCCTGCTGCATCGCCACGTCCCAGTGCTCGACGTGGATGCGGCGGCCGTGGACGACGCTCTCGTACGAGCAGCAGTCGCCGGCCGCGTAGATCCCCGGCACCGAGGTCTCGAGCTTCGAGTCGCAGACGATCGCCCCGTCGACCTCGATCCCGGCCCGCTGCGCCAGCATCGCGTCGGGCCGCACCCCGGCGCCGACGACGACGGTGTCGCACTCGACGCTGAGCCCGCTCTCGGTCACCACCGCCTTGACCCGGCCGTCGCCCTCGAAGGCGCTCAGGGTCTCGCCGCCGTGGAAGGTCACCCCGTGCTCTTCCAGCCGCTCCTGGAACCAGCGGCCGGCATCCTCGCCGAAGGTGCGCGAGAGCGCCACCTCCTCCATCGCGATGATCGTGCACTTGGTCCCCCGCGCGGTCAGCGAGGCGGCGACCTCGCAGCCGATGTAGCTGCCGCCGATCAGGACCACCTGCTCGGCCCCCTCGGCGTCCGCGCGAATGGCATCCGCGTTGCCGAAGGCGCGCAGGTAGTGGATGCCCTCGTTCTCGGCCCCCTCGGCGCGAAGGATGTTGACCATCGCCCCCGTCCCCAAGAGCGCCTTCTCGAAGGCGACCTCCTCCCCGCCCTGGATCTTCGCCGTCCGCGCCTCGAGGTCGAGCGACATCACGTTGCGCCCGCTCAGCAGCTCGACCCCGTTCTCCTCGTACCAGGAGGGCGGGTTGACGTGGGCGTCCTCGCGCCCGGCGTCGCCGCGCAGGTACTCCTTCGAGATCGGCGGCCGTTCGTAGGGCGGCTCCGGCTCGCGCCCGACCAGCAGCACCGAGCCCTCGGCGCCGCGGCGGCGCAGCTCGGCGGCGCAGTGGGCGGAGGCCATGCCGCCGCCGATCAGCAGGAAGTCGACTTCACGATCGGCCATCGTTGAAAGCTCCTATCCGGTTGGGGTCCAAGTCCCTACCTGGTTAGCGTCCGGGAATACGGCGGTCTTACCCGCCGTTTGCGCCGTTGCCGCCGTCGGGGCCGAAGAGGGCCTTCAGGTCCTCCTCTTTGCCCGGGTCGAGCACGGCGAGGATCTCGTCGCCTTCCTCCAGCACGGTGTCGGCGTTGGGGACGAAGCCCTTGCCGGCGCGCAGGACCGAGATCAGCAGGCTCCCCTCCGGCATCTGCAGGTCGCCGACCCGGCGGCCGGTGACGCTGGAGTTCTTGCCCAGCAGCATCTCGATGATCTCCAGCTGCTCTTGCTGGAGGTCGAGCAGGTGGACCAGCCCGTACTCGGGCACCTCGTGCTCGAGCAGGCGCAGGATCAGATCGGTCGCCGAGACCCAGGGCCGGATCCCGAGCAGGTCGAAGTGGTGGCGGTTGCGGGGGTTGTTGACCCGGGCGATGATCTGGTCGACCAGGTACTTCTCCTTCGCCACCTGGCAGATCAGCATGTTGTCCTCGTCGTCGCCGGTCACCGCGATCACCATGTCGGCGCGCTGGATGCCGGCCCGCTCCAGCACCCAGAGCTCGGAGGCGTCGCCGTAGGAGACGTTGTGCTCGAGCTCCTGCTCGACGGTCAGGTAGCGACGGCGGTCGCTCTCGATCAGGGTCACCTCGTGGCCCTTGTCGAGCAGCTCGCGGGTCAGGTTCCAGCCGACCTTCCCCGCTCCGACGACGATGATGTACACGCTCCCGTCGTCCTTCCTACGCCGCTGCCGGGGTGTCGGGGGAGCTGTCGCGCCCGGCCGCCTCGCGGACGGCGCCCTCGAGCATGTCGATCGCGACCCGGGTCGGGCAGACGGTGTTGAGGCCCTGGCGCTGGTACCACTCGGCCCGCAGCGGGTCGAGCACCCGCGCGATCACGCAGGGGACCTCGTAGTGCCGCTGGGCGATCTGGGAGATGACGATGTTGGTGTTGTCGCCGTCGGTGGAGGCGATGAAGACGTCGGCGTTCCCGATCCCGGCCGCCTCCAGGGCCTCGGTCTCGAGCCCGGCGCCGACCGTGAACTGGCCGCCGAGGTCCTCCCAGCTCTTCTCCAGGCCGACCTCGAGCCGCGCGTGCGACTCCGGGTCCTCGTCGAGGCAGGAGACGCTGTGGCCCTCGCGCAGCATCGCCCGCGCCACCGAGGAGCCGACCCGCCCGCAGCCGACGATCAGAACGAACATGGGCCGGATACTAGACAGGCTCAGGGGCTACTTAGGTTCCGGCGGCGCCGTGAGCAGAACCCGGCAGGGAGCTTTCTTCAGCACGTACTCGGTCGCGGCGCCGATCTCGGCCGGCTTGGCGGCGCCGATCCCGCCGATCATCGCCCCGCCGCGGATCTTCGTCGGCGCCTCGCCGCCGATCACGATCGCTTCCGCGTTGCCGAGCCGGGCCGCCTCGACGATCCCCGCCCCCACCTTGCGGGCCCGGATCACCGCGGTCGTCACCTCAACGTCCTCGTACTCCTCCCCCACCTCGCGCGCCCGCTCCAGCGCCCGCTGCGCCTGCTCCTCCCGCTCCTTCGGCAGCTTCGCGTCGAGCGGCAGGGTCAGCGGCACTTCGATCACGTAGACGACGTCGAGCCGGGAGGCGCCGTCGCCGCGGCCGCCGTCGGCCTCGGCCGCCGCCAGCCGCCCGGCGGTGGCGACGATGTCGTCGTCGAACTCGGTCCCGAAAACCGGCACGAGGATGTTGCTGAATTCGATCTCCGGCACCTGCTTGGTCAGCGCCCGCTCGGTGACCGTGACCCGCTTGGTCAGCGTCGTCCCCTCGAAGACCTTGCGGTAGACGGCGTAGAAGGTGAGGCCGAAGGCCATCCAGGCGAGCCCGACCCAGCGCGCGGTCGAGTGGTAGGCGAGGACGCTGACGAAGGCGAGCCCGCTGAGGACGGCAGCGAAGACCGCCGGCAGCGGCAGCACCGCGTGGCCCCAGAGGAAGCCGCCGGGAATCCGGAACGGCCGGCGCTTGTCCGGCATCGTCACCCGCAGGCGGATGATCGAGAGGTGGGCGATCGTGATCGCCAGCGTCGCCCCGAAGGCGTAGATCCCGGCCAACAGCTTGACGTCGGTCGGCACGATCAGCCCGATCGCGATCACGCCGCTGAGCGCGATCGCGACGTAGGGCGTCGCCGTGCGCCGCTCCAGCTTGCCGAGCCAGCTAGGGATCTGGCGGTTGATCGCCAGCGTGTAGATGTGGCGGGAGACGCCGAGCATCGAGGTGCTGGCCGCCCAGATCAGGACCGGGACGGCGACCGCCATCACCAGCCAGCGCATCGAGTCCGCCACCCAGGCCGGTTCGTACTGGGAGACCACCCCCAGCACCGGCTCCTCGACGAACTCGCCGCCGAGCGCGGTGTGGGCCCCCTCGGGGCCGCCGATCACCGGCACCGCCATCAGTGCCACCGCCGCCATCCCGGCGTAGACCAGCGGCACCCCGATCGCGCCGAGGCTGGCGACCCGGCTGAGGTCGCGACGGCTGACGTCGATGTCGGGGGCGAGGTCGGAGGCGGCCTCGATGCCGGCGTAGGCGAGCATCGCCACCACCGCGGCGTAGACGGTGTCGCGGAAGGTCGGCTGGGTGAAGAGGTCGATGTGCTCGGTCAGCCGCTCGGGGTGCATCACCGTCAGCAGGCCGACCGCGATCACCGCCAGCTGCAGGCCCATGTCCGCCAGCGCCAGGAAGACCAGCGAGGCCTGGCGCTCGCGGCCGGTGACGTTGAGGATGTTGAGGGCCGAGACCCCGGCGATCACCGCGGTGGCGAGGCCGATCTCCCAGCCACGGTCGCCGAAGCTCGGGGAGATCGGCTCCAGGTAGTGCGGGACCGAGATCGCCGCCAGGGCGATCACGATCAGGTAGTCGATCAGGATCGCCCAGCCGGCGATGAAGGCGACCAGCTCGTTGAAGGCGTGGCGGGCGAAGGTCGAGGAGCCGCCGCGCTCGCGGAACATCGCCCCGCCCTCGACGTAGGTGAGCGTGGTGAGGCCGAAGAGGAGGCCGGCGGCGAGGAAGATCAGCGGCGTCAGGCCGAGGCCGCGGTCGGCGACGACGCCGAGCGCGAAGTAGATCGAGAAGCCGACCGCCGAGTAGGCGGCGGCGAAGAGCCAGGGGACGCCGAGGCCGCGCTCGAGGATCGGCTCCGAGCGCGGCTCCTCGGGCCGCGGCGCTCCGTCCTCGCCCTTCACTTCCCCATCCTCGCTCCCGCCCAGAGGCGACCGGCGCCGATGCCGACGAAGGCGAGCCCCATCACGAAGCCGAGCGAGGCCGGCCCGCCGCCGTTGGCGAGGGTGACGACGAGGACCGCGAGCCCGATCGCGATGAAGCCGAGGGAGAAGACGCGGACGGCGCCGCGGTAGACCCGCTCGCCGTTCATGGCGTTGCCTCCGCCAGGGCCGCGCCGGGGACGGCCGGACGCCGTTCGCTCGGGTCGGAGACGACGATCACCCGGCAGGGACGCTCGCCGAGCACCGTCTGCAGGGTCTTGTCGTAGAGCGGCACCCCGTTGCGGTAGCGGAGGCCGATCACGATCGCCGCCGCCTGGATCTCGGCCGCCTCGTCGGCGACCGAGTAGCCGGCCTGGCCCGGCCGCACCCGCGCCACGTGCCCGGTCACCCGCTGGCCGCCGATCAGCTTCGCCTCCTCGATCTTGCTCTGCGCCGCGGCTTCCTGGGCGGGCATCTCGGCGTTGAGCGGGAGGTTGGTCGGCACCGTCAGCATCGAGTGGACGTGGATGCCGCGGCGGCGCTTGGAGGCGAGCTTGACCGCGGTCGCGACCATCTCCGGCGAGAACTCTTCGTCGTCCTCGAAACCGACCAGGACGCTTCGGTACTCGACCTCCTCGACCCCGAGCGGCTCCGGCAGCACCACCTTCACGGTCTCGGTCAGCGGCAGCCGCTGGTTGCGGCGGTAGAGGACGTAGACGGCGATCCCGAACGCCATCCAGCCGAGCCCGACGAAGAGGGTGCGCGGGTTCAGCGCCATCACCACGATCCAGGCGGCGAAGGTGCCGAGGCCGCCGAGGACGGCGCTGACCGGCACATCGAAGCCGAAGGCGCGCACGTTCAGCGGCGGTTTCCAGGTCCGCTCGACGTCGGGTTTGTTGCGGCGCAGCTGGATCACCGCGACGTGGGCGATCGTGAACGAGAGCATCGCCCCGAACGAGTACATCGTCGCCAGGAAGTCGGTCTGCCCCGGCAGCAGGGTGACGATCGCGATCGCGGCGAAGATCATGATCGCGATGTAGGGGGTGCGGTAGCGGGGGTGGACCTGGCGCAGGCTCTCCGGCAGCTGGCGGTGCTGGCCCATCGAGTAGGTGAGGCGGGAGACGCCGATCAGGCCGGCGTTGGTGGCGATCAGCAGGATCACCGCGGCGAGCACGCCGACGTAGTAGCGCAGGACTTCGGTCGGGACGTGGGCGAGGCCGAGGTTCTCGACGATGCCGAGGATCGGGTCGTCGGCGAAGGTTGAGCCGAGCTCGGTCGCGTAGTTGCCGGCGGCGTCCTGGGTGACCGGCATCGCCGAGAGGGCGACGATCGGGATCAGCAGGTAGAGGGCGAGGACGGCGACGACCGTCAGGCCGACGCTCTTGGGGATCGTGCGGGCGGCGTCCCTGGCCTCCTCGGCCATGTTGGAGATCGTCTCGATCCCGGTGTAGGCGATCATCCCGACCGCGATCCCGAGCGCGAAGTCGCTCCAGCTCGGGGCGACGCCGAGGTGGACGTTGTCGGCCAGGACCTCCGGGCTGAGGACGAGGAAGAGGCCGATCCCGACCAGGACCACCTGGGTGGCGAGGTCGGCGACAGCGAGGACGAGGTTCAGTTTCGCCGACTCCTCCGTGCCGCGGATGTTGATCAGGGCGAGGCCGGCGATCAGGACGGCGCCGCCGACGATGTCGCCGGGGCTGTCGCCGAGCCAGGGCCAGAAGACGGCCAGGTAGTGGGGCACGAAGAAGGCCGAGATCGCGACCGTGATCGTGTAGTTGAGCATCTGCCCCCAGG
>DATHFL010000239.1:0-5321 GCA_035318125.1 Solirubrobacterales bacterium
AAAGCAAAACTGGACCTGGAAGGTGCCGAAATACCGCGTACCGGCGGCAGCTACTCTTGCGGCTCGAGCGGAGAATTGACAGGTAGCTACACCATCACCACGCCAAGCACGCTATCTGTCGATGAAGGGTGAGTATGAGTAATCACCCGTTGGTGTTCGATTGGGCGAGGAATACGTTGATCTCTTCAGCCACTCGCTCCGGCTGATCCAGCGGCACGAACGTCTTTGCGTCCGGGATCTGGACGATCTCCGCGTTGGGGGCTTCGTCGGCTAGGCGTTCGGCGTAGGAGATCGGGAAGTACTTGTCGTTGGGGGCCCAGAGGAGGCGGATCGGGAGGTTGGAGGTTCGGAGCTTGGCCGCTGCGGCGAGGGTGTGGCGCTTGTTCATCCCGGCGGTGACCTTCTTCGCGTCTCGCATGACGGCGCGGTCCTTGGTCGCGGGTTCCATCCAGGAGGCGATCAGCTCGTCGGGGATCTTGGTCTTGGCGAAGTCGGCGAAGGCGCGGCGGGCGACGGCGGGGATTCGGAAGGGGGCGGAGAGGACGAACATGCCGCCGGGCAGCTTCGCCAGGGAGGGCATCGCCTTGAACATCCCGGGCGGGAAGTTCTCGTGGGTGTCGCAGTTGGTCAGCACCAGGCGGCCGATTCGCTCGGGGTGGTTGGCGACGAGGATCTGGGAGACGGCGCCGCCGGAGTCGTTGCCGACGATGGTCACGTCCTCTAGCTCGAGTTGGTCGAGGAAGTCGGCGACGATCCTGGCGAGGCCGGGAGGGGAGAGGTCGGCGTCCGGATTCATCGCCACCTGATGCGCGGCCAGCGGCCAGTCCGGCGCCAGGCAGCGGAAGCGGCCGGAGAGGCGATCGACGACGCCCTCCCAGAGCCGGCCGTCGACCAGGTAGCCGTGGACGAAGACGATCGGCTTGCCCTCGCCCGCCTCGCGGTAGCGGATCGTGCCCGCGGGGAGCTGGATCTCTTTGCGTTCGCTGGTCTGGGTCGTCATGCTCGCCTCCGGATCTCGGGGTTTCCACAGCTTTGGCCTTTTCAACGTCTCCCCGTAAGATACATACTGCATGAATGTAAATCCAGAAAAGCGGCGGACGCAGGCGGAACGCACCGAGGCGACCCGCGAGGCGCTGATCGCCGCCGCCCGCCGCCTCTTCACCGAGCGGGGCTACGAGGAGGTCGGCACCGCGGAGATCGTCCGCGACGCCGGCGTCACCCGCGGCGCTCTCTACCACCACTTCGGCGACAAGGCGGCCCTGCTCGACGCCGTCTACAACCGGATCGAGGCCGAATCGACCGAGCGGGTCGCCCGCGTCGTCCTCGGCTCCGACCTCCACAGCCCGCTCGACGCGATGAAGGCCGGGATCGAGGCCTTCCTCGACGAGTGCGCCAAGCCCGAGCTGCGGCAGATCGCCCTCCACGACGCCCCCGCCGTCCTCGGCTGGGAGCGCTGGCGGGAGATCGGCGCGGTCAACGGTCTCGGCCTGATCGAAGCCAGCCTGACGGCGGCGATCGAGGCGGGGGAGCTCCGCGATCTGCCGGTGAAGCCGACCGCGCACCTGCTGATGGGCGCCCTCGACGAGGCGGCGATGTTGCTGGCGCGCGACGAGCGGCCCGGGAGCCGGGCCGAGGTGACCGAGGTCCTAGTGGCTCTTCTGGAGAGCTTCGCGGTCGAGCCCGCTTAGCGGACCGGCCAGGCGCCGGGACTCCTTCTGCGCGTACATCCTCACGTCGGCCAGCTGCATCGCCTCGCCTGCCGAGCCGGCCTCCTCGGGCACCGTCGCCATCCCCCAGGCGGCGCTCAGCTCGAAGCCCTTGCCGCTCGCGGTCAGCGCTTCCGCCGCCCGCTTCGCCAGCCCGTCGCGGTCCGCCGCCGTCATCGCGGCCAGGACCACGAACTCGTCGCCGCCGAGCCGGTAGCCGACGCCCTCGTCTCCCACCGCCCGCCGCAGCTGCCCGCCGAGGCGCGTCAGCATCTCGTCGCCCGCCGGATGGCCGAAGGTGTCGTTGTAGCGCTTGAAGCCGTTGAGGTCGAGCAGGACCACGGTCAGCGGCTCCTCGCCGGCGCGCTGGGCCCGCTCCTTGAGGTCGATCCGCAGCCGCGCCTGGCTGCCGAGCCCGGTCAGGGGGTCGGTCCGCACCTGCTCCAGCAGGCGCTTGTTGGCGCGCACGCTGAGCGCCAGCCGGCTGATCACCGCCAGCATCGCCGCCGACCACAGCACCGTGGTCAGGGCGCTGGCGTGGTTGAAGTACTGCATCACGACCAGGGCGATCATCGTCACCGCGACGATCGCCGGCACGATCACTTCCCGCAGGCCGTCGAAGCGCCGGTCGGCGCGGATCTCCGGCGCCGTCGCCGCCCAGGCCACGGCGCCGATCAGGAGGGCCGAGACGAGGTAGATCGGTTCCACCCAGTCGCCCCCCGGCACGCTCGCTTCGTAGGCCTGCAGGGTGTAGGCGACGTCGGCGACCGCCATCGCGGCGAGGCCGGCGAGCAGCAGCGACCAGGTCCGGCCCGGCTGCCAACCGGTGAGCGCGATCACCCCCACCGTCAGCGAGAGCAGCATCACGTCGCCGAGCGGATAGGCGAGGGTCGTCGCCACTTCCAGGTTGCTGCCGCTGGTCCGGTCGGCGACGAATTCGAAGATCAGGGCGACGCCGAGCGCCGCCGTCCCCAGCGTGGCGAGCGCCCCGTCCATCCAGAGCCGCGGGTCGAGCCGCGTGGCGTGAGCGCGGACGAGCAGGTAGAGACCGGCGACGGCGAGCGGATAGAAGACGAGGTAGCCGACGTCGGCAGGGGAGGGATAGGGCGCGGAGGGGTTGCCTTCGATTTCGAGCGTCCAGTAGATCTCGCCCGCGGCCCAGGCGAAGACCGAGGCTGCGATCAGCAGCCAGGCGTCGCGCTCGCGTCCGCCCCGCGCGGCTCGCAGCAGGCAGGCCAGCCCGGCGCTGACGACGACCGCGTCGTAGAGGACCCCGTTGATCGCGGTGTCGGTGCCGGCGCCGCCGAATCCGAGCCAGTCGTGCAGGGCGACCACCGCCGCGCCACCGAAAAGGATTGCTCCGATTGCCCTTCGCACAGGAACCTCATCGGCAATGCTTGCCAGGTTCTCTAGACTTGTTCGGGATGAAGGCAGGAATCCACCCCGAATACACGCTTGCCAACGTGCACTGCTCGTGCGGCAACCAGTTCTTCACGCGGTCGACCGAGGCCGACCTGCACGTCGAGCTCTGCTCCGAGTGCCACCCCTTCTACACGGGCAAGCAGAAGCTGGTCGACACCGGCGGTCGCGTCGAGCGCTTCCAGCGCCGCGCCGCCAAGCACAGGGCTGGGAAGTAGTCCGTGAGCCCGCCGGCTGGCTCGGCACAGGCATCCAACCTCCCCTCCTCCGGCAACGGAGGGGACCCTCTTCGCATGCCCGACGGGGCGCTGGTCGCCAAGCGCGACGCCCCGGTCGGCGGCCAGGCGGTGCTCGAGGGCGTGATGATGCGCGGCATCTCGGTCTGGGCCGTCGCCGTGCGCTCGCCCGAGGGCCAGATCGAGGTCGAGTCCGAGCAGCTCGTCCCCTGGGCGCAGCGCCACCGGATCTGGCGCCTGCCGGTGATCCGCGGCGTCGTCGCCCTCGGCGAGTCGCTGAAGATCGGCTTCAAGGCGCTCGCGATCTCCGCCAACGCGCAGATGGAGGAGGACGAGGAGGGCAACAAGGAGGAAATCGGCGGCTGGCTCTGGGGCCTGACGATCCTGATCTCGATGCTGCTGGCGGTCGGCCTCTTCTTCGTCGTCCCGGTCGGCCTCACCAGCCTGATCAAGGACCAGCTCGGCTCGGCGTTGCTCTTCTGGCTGGTCGAGGGGATCCTCCGCACGGCGATCTTCATCGGCTACATCGCCGCGATCAGCAAGATGCCCGACCTGCGGCGGGTCTTCGAGTACCACGGCGCCGAGCACAAGACGATCTCCTGCTACGAGGCCGAAGACGAACTCGTGCCCGCGCGGGCAAAGCTCTACTCGCGCCTGCACCCCCGCTGCGGCACCAGCTTCCTGCTGATCGTGATGGTGCTGGCGATCTTCGTCTTCGCCCCGATCGGGCTGCCGGCCTGGTACTGGCTGCTGCTCTCGCGCATCCTCGGCATCCCGCTGATCGCCGGCCTCTCCTACGAGGTGATCAAGTGGGCCGGCAAAAACCGGCGCAAACGCTGGGTGCGGGTGGTCATGTGGCCGGGCCTGATGCTGCAGAACCTGACCACCCGCGAGCCCGACGAAGAGCAGCTCGCGGTGGCGATCGCCTCCCTCAACGCGGTGCTGGCTCGGGAGACCCCCGAGGAGGCGGCTAAAAAGCCGCACATCGAGATCGTCGCCTAAGACGGCTGCAAACCGGCGCATCTCGGGGTCCTCGGTCGTTCGGCTCGGGTCACGCACTGGAGTGCGCTCCCCTCGCCCCACTTCCTGCGTCCCCCGACCTGCTTGGTTTTCGCCGTCTAGGGTGTTTTTAGTGATCGAGTCGCTTGTTCAGCAGATCGAGAGCCGCTTCGCCGAGCTCGAGGGGCAGATGTCGGACCCCGAGGTGATCGGCGATCGCGAGCGCTATGCGGCGGTGGGGCGCGAATACCGCGAGCTGCAGCCTGCTCAGGCGCTGGCGGGGCGGTGGCGGACGCTGCGCGATGACCTCGAGGGGGCGCGCGAGCTCCTGACCGAGGGCGAGGATGAGGAGCTGCGGCGGGTGGTCGAGGAGACGCCGGCGCAGCTGGAGGAGCTGGAAGAGGAGATCCGCCTGGCGATGGTGGAGGGCGACCCCAACGACGCCAAGAACGTGATCGTCGAGATCCGCGCCGGCACCGGCGGCGACGAGGCGGCGCTGTTCGCCGGCGACCTCTTCAAGATGCTCGGCCGCTACGCCGACGAGCGCGGCTTCGCCACCGAAGTCCTCTCGCAGTCCGCCTCCGAGGCGGGCGGCTTCAAGGAGGTCACCTTCGAGGTCAAGGGCGAGGGCGCCTACTCGGTCTTCAAGTTCGAGGGCGGGACCCACCGCGTGCAGCGGGTGCCGGAGACCGAGTCGCAGGGGCGGATCCACACCTCCACGGCGACGATCGCGGTCCTGCCCGAGGTCGAGGAGGTCGAGGTCGAGGTCGACCAGAACGACCTCCAGATCGACGTCTACCGCTCCTCGGGGCCCGGCGGCCAGTCGGTCAACACGACCGACTCCGCTGTCCGCGTGACGCACGGGCCCACGGGGATCGTGGTCTCCATGCAGGACGAGAAATCGCAGCTGCAGAACCGCGAGAAGGCGATGCGCGTGTTGCGTGCGCGGCTGTACGAGCGG
>DATHFL010000240.1:0-6137 GCA_035318125.1 Solirubrobacterales bacterium
TCGCCCTCTGCCGCGAGCACCAGGTCGCCTTCCCGATCTGGTTCCTCCGCGACCAGGCCTCCTGGGTCGAGCTGCTCGAGTTCGAGCAGCGGGTCGGCCACTCGCTCGTGGTCCGCGAGCCGGTCGGCGTTGTCGCCGCGATCGCCCCCTGGAACTTCCCGCTCCTGCTCGGCGTCAACAAGGTCGGCGCCGCGCTCGCCGCCGGCTGCACGGTCGTCCTCAAGCCCAGCGAGCTGGCGCCGCTGCACGCGCTCCTGCTCGCCGAGGTGGCAGAGGAAGCCGGGCTGCCGCCGGGGGTGCTGAACGTCCTCGTCGGCACCGGGCCGGTGGCCGGGGAGGCGCTCGCCGCCGACCCCCGGGTGGCGGCGGTCTCGCTGACCGGGTCGACCGCCGCCGGGCGCCGGGTCGCCGAGCTCGCCGCGGCGACGGTCAAGCGGGTCGGGCTGGAGCTGGGCGGGAAGAGCGCCGCGCTGCTGCTCGACGACGCCGACCTGCCGGCGGCGGTCCCCGCCGTCGTCTCGCAGTGCTTCTGGAACTCCGGCCAGAGCTGCATGGCCTGGTCGCGCCTGCTGGTCCCCCGCTCCGCCTATGCGGAGGTGGCGAGGCTCGCCGTCGAGGAGGCCGAGGCGCGGGCGCTCGGCGCGCCGCTCGACCCCGCGACCGAGGTCGGGCCGCTGATCTCCGAAGGGCAGCGGCGGCGCCTCTGGGGCCTGATCGAGGAGACGCTGGGGCAGGGGGCGGAGCTGCTCTGCGGCGGGACCGGCGCCCCGCCGGGCCTCGAACGCGGCTTCTACGCCCGTCCCACCGTCCTCGGCGAGGTGCGCGGCGAGATGGCGGCAGCCCGCGAGGAGCTCTTCGGCCCGGTCCTCTGCCTGCTGCCCTACGAACGCGAGTCCGAAGCGGTGGCGATCGCCAACGACACCCGCTTCGGCCTCCACGGCGCCGTCTTCTCGGCCGGCGAGGAGCGGGCGCTGGCGGTCGCCCGGCAGCTGGAGACGGGGATGGTCGACCTCAACGGCGCCCCGCTCAACCCGCAGGCGCCCTTCGGCGGGCGCAAGGAATCGGGCCTGGGGCGGGAGCTCGGCCGCTTCGGGATCGAAGCCTTCCTCGAGACCAAGTCGATCCAGCTGGCCGCGTGAGCACGCCGCCCGACAGCTACGACGCGGCGATCGTCGGCGGCGGCCTCGCCGGCCTCACCCTCGCCCTGCAACTGCTGCGGCGGCGGCCGCGGACGCGGGTCGCGGTGGTCGAGCGCGCCAGCTTCCCGGTCCCCGAGGCCGCCCACAAGGTGGGAGAGGCGACGGTCGAGAACGGCGCCCACTACTTCCGCGAGGTGCTCGGGCTCGAAGACCACCTGGAGCGGGAGCAGATCCGCAAGCTCGGCCTCCGCTTCTTCATGACCCACGGCGACAACCGCGCGATCGCCCCGCGGCTGGAGGTCGGCTCGCGCTTCTTCCTCCCCAGCCGCACCTACCAGCTCGACCGCGGCCGCTTCGAGAACGAGCTGGCGCGCCGGGTCGCCGCCGCCGGCGGCGAGATCCACGACGGCACCCGGGTCCGCGCGGTCGAGCTCGACCCGGGCGGGCGGCACGCCCTCGTCTGCGAGGGCGAGGGGGGCGAGCGGACGCTGCGGGCGCGCTGGGCCCTCGACGCCAGCGGCCGGCGCGCGGTCCTCAAGAACAAGCTCGGCCTGCGCAGGCCGGTCGACCACGACGTCAACGCGGTCTGGTTCCGGCTCGGGGAGGCGATCGCGGTCGACGACCTGATCGACGCCGACGAGCCGCCCGCCGACCCGGCGACCGCGGCGGCCTGGCGGGAGCGGGTGCCGAGCGGCGAGCGCTGGCGCAGCACCAACCACCTCATGGGCCCGGGCTACTGGGCCTGGCTGATCCCGCTCGCCTCCGGCTCGGTCAGCGTCGGCATCGTCGCCGACGAGCGCCTCGTCCCCTTCGAGACGATCAACCGCTTCGAGAAGGCGCTGGCCTGGCTGCGGGCCAACGAGCCGCAGCTGGCGGCCGCGGTCGAGCGGCGGGCCGGCGGCCTGCAGGACTTCCGCAAGCTGCGCCGCTACGCCCACGGCTGCGCCCGCGTCTACTCGCCCGAGCGCTGGTGCATCAGCGGCGAGGCCGGGGCCTTCCTCGACCCGCTCTACTCGCCCGGCAGCGACTTCATCGGCCTCAGCAACACCTACGTCACCGACCTCGTCTGCCGGGACCTCGACGGCGAGGACGTCGGCGAGCGCGCCGAGCGCTGCAACGACGCCTACCTGGCCGCCTTCGAGTCGGCGCTGGAGACCTGGCGCGGGCAGTACCCGCTGATGGGGCACCCCCGGATCTGGGCGGCGAAGGCCGCCTGGGACACGCTCGCCTACTTCGCCGGCCCCAACCTGCTCTTCGTCAACGGCGCCCTCGCCGACCTCGAGTTCATGGACTCGGTGGCGGAGACCTGGGACCGCCACCGCGAGCTGGGCTCGGCGATGCAGCGCTTCTTCGGCGAGTGGGCGGCCCGCGACGACGGCGCCGTTCCCCCGGGCGGCTTCACAGACCTCAGCGAGGAGCTCTACCGCCGCCTCAACGGCGAGCTCCTCGACCGCCTCGACCACGGGCAGCTGCGCCGGCGCCTCGCCCGCAACCTCGGCCTGCTGGAAACGGTGGCGGGCGAAATCCGCTCCCTCGCCGTCGCCGATGCAGCGGCTTGAGACCGACCCGGCACTGTGGCCGGCGACCGCGCTCGCCGCCGCGATCGCCCGGCGCGAGCTCTCGCCGGTCGAGGCGATGGCGGCGACGATTGCCCGCGTCGAGCGCTGCGAGCCGGACTGCAACGCCTTCGTCGACCTCCGCCTCGAGGAGGCGATGGAGCGGGCCGGGGCCGCCGAGGCCGCGGTGGCGCGGGGGGAGCCGGTCGGGCCGCTGCACGGCGTCCCCTTCGCGATCAAGGACCTCTCCGACGCGAAACGGGGGTGGCGCCACACCCGCGGCAGCCGCGCCTTCGCCGACTGCCTCGCCGCCGCCGACTCGCCCGCCGTCGCCCGGCTGGAGGCGGCGGGGGCGATCGCGCTCGGCACCGCCAACAGCTCCGAGCTCGGCCACAAGTCGGTGACCGACAACGAGCTCGCCGGGCCCACCTCCAGCCCCCGCGCCCCCGGCCGCAACGCCGGCGGCTCCTCGGGCGGCAGCGCCGCCGCCGTCGCCGCCGGGATGGCGGCGCTGGCGACCGGCTCCGACGGTGCCGGCTCGCTGCGGGTGCCGGCCTCGGCCTGCGGCGTCTTCACCCTGAAGCCGAGCTTCGGCAGCGTCCCCGCCGCCAGCCGCCCCAACGGCTTCCGCTCCGCCTGGCCGATGGCCCAGGGCGGCGTCCTCACCCGCAGCGTCGCCGACGCGGCGCTGGCGCTGGACCTGCTCTGCCGTCCCCACCGCGCCGACCCGCTGGCGCTGCCGCCGCCCGCCCGCGGTCTCGCAGCCGGCCTGGGGGAGGGATCGCTCGCCGGCCTGCGGGTCGGCCTCTGCCTCGACTGGGGCGGCTTCCCGATCGAGGCCGACGTGCTCGACGCCCTGGCGCCGTTCCTCGCCGACCTGGAGCGGATGGGGGCGCGGGTCGAGCCGGAGGGCCTGCACCGGGTCCCGGTCGAGGACCTCGGGGCGGCGATCCGCCGCGGCGTCGGCCTGGCGCTCGCCGACCTGGTCGAGACCGACATCGAGCCGGCACGCCGCTCGCTGCTGGAGGCGACGACGCGGGAGCTGGCGGCCGAAGGCGCCGCGGTGAGCGGCCTCCAGCTCCGCCGCGACGAGCGTCTGCGGACCGCCCTCTTCGACCGCTTCCAGGCGGCGTTGGAGCGCCACGACGTCCTCGTCGGCCCGGCGGTCGGGGTCGCGGCCGTCGCCAACGGCCCCTGCGGGCGGACCGTCGGCCCGAGCCGGATCGCCGGCCGCGCCGTCGACCCGCTGCTCGGCTGGTCGCCCGCCTTCCTCGTCAACCTCACCGGCCACCCGGCCGCCTGCGTCCCCGGCGCCGAGACCGCGGACGGGGTGCCGGTTGGGCTGCAGGTGGTGGGACCCCGCCTCGGCGACCGCCGGCTGCTGGCGATATGCGCCGCGATCGAACGCGAGCGGCCGTGGTGATGGAGGGCTTCGTCCCCCTCTCGGACGCCTGGGGCGACGCCCGCGTCGGGCCCGCCGAGGCCCGCCGCATCCTCCGCTGCGAGGAGGCGCGGCTGGACCGGCTCTGCGAGCTCGGCCTGCCCTGCCGCGGCGAGGGCGGGGAGCGGACCTTCGGCGAGTGCGACGTGATGAACGCCGGCCTGGCGGCGGGCGGCGGGCGCTCGGTCCCCGAGCTGGCGCGGCGGCGCACGCTCGGCTTCGCCGCCGGCGAGCCCGGCGAGTGGACTGCCGGGCGCGCCTGGACGGTCATCGCCACCGCCTCCTGCGGCTGCGGCGAGACCCGCCCGCAGGCGTGGTCGGTGCCCGAGGCCTGCCCGGAGCTCCACGGCGGCGCCGTCGACCTCGTCTCCGTCGCCGAGAAAGGGGAAGGGGTCGAGATCAGGCTGGAGCTGCGGACCCGGGGCCGGCAGGGCCGCCCCCGCGAGCCGGCGGTCGAGGAGGCGATGGAGGCGCTCTTCGCCGAGTTCGACGCGGGTTCGCTGCGCTTCCATTACCTGCCGCCGGCGCTGCGCCGAGACCCGGCGAGCGCGGTCGCCGCCGGCGTCGTCGACTGCGTTGCCCTCACCGTGCACCTGGCGCATCGCCTCCGCCGGCACGGGCTGCCGGTGACCACCCACCGCGGTCACCTGCTCTCGACGATCGGGGTCGAGCACGCCTGGCTGGCGGCCGGCGAGCTGCCGGGCGCCGTCCCCGTCGACCCGATGCTCGCGGTCCTCACCCGCGGGACGGCGGTGGCGAACCCGCTCTTCCACCGCTTCTGCGTCGGTTCGGTCTCCAACCGCATCCTGCCCTGGGACCGCAGCGCCGAGGAGCAGGTCTTCTCCCACGCCTGCGGGCGTGGCGCCGGGAGCCCGCCACGGGTGACGGTCTCGGCGCGGGCGGCCTGAGATGGGAGCGCGCGAGCTGCTGCGGCAGGTGGGGGTGGGGGAGGACCTCTGCGCCGCGCTCCGCGACGACGACGACCTGCTGGCTGCGGGGGTCGGCTCGGCCGAGATGATCGAGCTGGGGTTGCTGGTCGAAGAGGCGCTGGAGCGGGAGCTGAGCGCCGCGGAAGTCGAGCGGCTGAGCACCTTGCGGGACATCGAGCTGCTGCTCGCCCGCGGGCTCTGAACGCTGTTTTTGACCCCCCGGTCGCGGCTGCTGAGAATCGTCCGATGCCCGCCACGGAACTACGGCGCTCCACCCTCGTCGACGTCGTCGACGCGGCGGCGGTGCAGGCCCCGAGCCTCCGCATCCACCTCGACCGCCCCCTCTACGCCTTCCCGGAGCTGGGCGACGGCCTCAGCTACGCGCAGGTCGCCGAGTGCGGGCGCCGGCTGGCGGCCGGGCTCCACCGGGCGGGCGTGCGGGCCGGGCAGCGGGTCGCGGTGGTCAAGCGCAACCACCTCGACACCTACCTGCTCACCTACGCGGCGATGCGCCTCGGCGCCGTCCCGGCGCTGATCTCGCCGGAGCTGGCGCCGGCGAGCGCCCGGGTGCTGCTGGAGACACTGGCGCCGGACGCGCTCGTCACCGACGCCGCCGTCGCCGAGCACAAGGCCCTGCGCGGGGTGGCGCTGCACGACCACGCCGACCTGTTGATCTCGGTCGGCGACGGGGTCCGCGGCGCCGAGCCGCTCGAGCTCGACGCGCCCGAGCCCCCGGCGGCGGTGATCCGGGCGCCGGAGGCGGCGGTCCTCGTCACCCACACCTCGGGCACCACCGACATCCCGAAGCTGGCGGTGCAGTCGAACCGCAGCCTCGCCGCCAACTGGTCGGCGATCCCGGTCTGGGCGAAGGCGCTGCGGCTGCGCGAGACCGTCGGCGCCCACCTCGCCTTCCCCCACATCCGCGTCGTCACCGGGCTCACCTCGCTGCTGGCGATGCGCTGGCAGCTGGTCGTCGTCACCGACCCCGACCCCGCCCACGTCGACGCCGTCTTCTCCGCGCACCGCCCCGGCGTCGTCGAGACCTTCCCCAACGTCTTCATGCTCTGGGAGG
>DATHFL010000241.1:0-2083 GCA_035318125.1 Solirubrobacterales bacterium
ATCAGCTGGAGGCCGGCGGCGGCGATCTTCTCGAGCGCGGCGTCGATGTCGTCGACCGCGTAGGCGACGTGGTGCAGCCCCGCCCCGTTCTTGGCCATGTACTTGCCGACCGGAGTGTCGGGACCGAGCGGCGCCAGCAGCTCGACGTGGCCGTCGCCGACGTCGAGCAGGACCGCCTCGACCCCCTGCGACTCGACCGTCTCGCGGTGGGCTAGCTCCATCCCGAAGCCCTCCCGGTAGAGGGCGATCGCGGCGTCGATGTCCTCGACGGCGACTCCGATGTGGTCGATGCGGCCGAACACGGGCGGCAAGTCTATGCGGCCTCAGCCCGGAGGATCTCCTCCAGCGCCGCGGCTCCGACCTCGAGCTGCTCGGGCGTCGGCTCCTTCGTCGCCAGCCGGCGCTGGATCTCGCGGCCGGGGGTGTGGAAGGCCTCGGCGAGGGGATCGCCGTGGTGGCGGTCGCTCCAGGCGAACATCTCGACCGCGAGCGAGGCGCCGCCGAGCCCGACCCCGGCCCGCGCCGCCGCGCTCGGGCTCTCGACCAGGCGCTCCAGCACCACGGTGCCGCCGGCCGAGAGCATCATCATCGGCACGACCAGGTTGGAGCCGCAGCGGTCGTGCTCTTTCGGCACCGAGGCGACGTCGTCGACGCCGCGCTCGTAGGCGGCGATCGCCTTGTGCTCGACCCCGTGGTAGGCGGCGAGATTGCGGTCGCTCAGCGCCACCAGCGCCGGCACCGCCCCGAGCGCCTGCACGACCCCCTCGCGCAGCGCCGAGGCCGGCGCCCGCTTGCGCAGCAGCGAGGTGGCGAGGAGCGTCGCCGCGGCGGCGCTCAGCACCCGCCCGTCCTCGAACGGCAGCCGCGCCGCTGGCAGCCGCCGCCGCGCCAGCGGCAGCACCAGCATCGCCTCGGCGAGTTTGATCGGCCCGCGCAGGCCCGGCAGCTTCGCGACCAGGCCGGGAGCGAGCTCCGGCTTGCGCTCGGAGGCGACTTCGATCCGGCCGTCGCGGTCGCGGACCGCCGCCGCCCAGTGGGTCGGCCCGTGGATCAGCAGCCCGTTGCGGAGGGCCATGCCGCCGAGGCGGAGCTTCTCGGGCTGGTTCGAGGCCACGCAGCCAAGATAGGCGATCGGCAGGGCGGGCTAACGAGGAGGGCGTCGAGCCCAGTCCGCTCGACGCCCTCGTTCCCCCTGTTGGAACAGATCCGGCCGGAGCCCCCCAGTCCAGGTCTCCGGCCGGGTTGTCGGCTCTCCCTGGCTATAGCTTGGGATGCCGACCTCTGAAACCCCTCTCCCCCGGAGAAGTTGCGGGACGGTTTTACACCGTGTCTAATTTTTTTCTAAGCGCGGCGAGGCGCCGGCCCAGCTCCGCCTCGAAGCCGCGGTCGGTCGGCTCGTAGAAGCGGCGACCGCGCAGGCCCTCGGGTAGCAGCGGCTGGCTGCTGACCGCCCCAGGCTCGTCGTGGGCGTAGCGGTAGCCCTCGCCGCGGCCGAGCTCCGCCGCCCCCGGGTAGTGGGCGTCGCGCAGGTAGTCGGGCGGGGTCTGGGCGCCGTTGGCGCGGACCTCGGCGCGGGCGGCGGAGAGGGCCTTGTAGGAGGCGTTGGACTTCGGGGCCAGCGCGAGGTAGACGGTCGCCTGGGCGAGGTTGAGGGCGCACTCGGGCAGGCCGACCCGGTCGACCGCGCGGGCGGCGGCGTCGGCGACCAGGAGCGCCTGCGGGTCGGCGTTGCCGACGTCCTCGGAGGCGAGGATGACCATGCGGCGGGCGATGAAGCGCGGGTCCTCGCCCCCCTCCAGCATCACCGCCAGGTAGTAGAGCGAGGCGTCGACGTCGGAGCCGCGGGTGGCCTTGATCCAGGCGGAGACGTAGTCGTAGTGGCGGTCGCCCTGGCGGTCGTAGTCGAGCGCCTTGCGCTGCAGCGCGTCCTCGACCGCGGCGACGCCGACCTCGCCGTCGGCCCGCTCGACCGCCCGCTCGAGGCCGGAGAGGGCGACGCGGGCGTCGCCGCCGCTGCGTCGCGCCAGCATCGCGATCGCCTCGTCGCTGACCGCCGGCGGGTCGGCGATGCCCCGCTCGGGGT
>DATHFL010000242.1:0-4139 GCA_035318125.1 Solirubrobacterales bacterium
CGAGGCCGAGCTCGCCCGCTACATAGAGGCCAACGTCGCGGCGGTGCGGGAGGTCGCCGAGGCGGCCGGCGGGATCGACCTCGCCCTCGCCAACCACCTGGTGATGGGGCCGGCGATCCTTGCCCGCGCCGGCATCGCCCCCTTCGCCGCCAAGATTCACGGCTCCGCCCTCGAGTACACCGTCAAGCCCCATCCCCGCTTCCTTCCCTACGCCCGCGAGGGGATGGAGGCCGCCAGCGGCGTCCTCGTCGGCTCCGCCCACACGGCGGAGTCGCTGTGGGCGGCGCTCCCCGACCTCCCGGACCTGCCCGCGAAGACCCGCCTCGGCCCCCCCGGGGTCGACGTCGAGGAGTTCCGGCCGCGCGGCGCCCGCGAGCAGCTGGTCGCCTTCGTCGGCAAGTTCATCGTCTCCAAGGGCGTCGACCTGCTGCTGGCGGCCTGGCCGCTGGTCCGGGACCGGCACCCCGGCGCGCGCCTCGAGATCGCCGGCTTCGGCGGCTACGAAGACGGGCTGCGGCGGCTGCTGGCGGCGCTCGACCGCGGCGACCTCGACGCCGCCCGTGAGGTCGCCCGCCGCGGCTGGGCGCTCGAGGGCGGCGAGGAGCGGGAGCTGCCGATCCTCTCCGCCTTCCTCGCCGACCCCCCGCAGGGGTACGCGGAGATGGCCCGCGCCGCCGCCGGCTCGGTCGAGTTCGTCGGCCGCCTCGAGCACCGCGAGGTCGCCGGCTTCTTCGCCCGGGCGGAGGCGATGGTTATGCCCAGCACCTTCCCCGAGGCCTTCGGCATGGTCGCCGTCGAGGCCGCGGCCTGCGGCGCCTTCCCGGTCTCCGCCGCCCACTCGGGGATGCTCGAGGTCTCGCGCGAGCTGGGGGCGGCGCTGCCCGAACGGGTCGGCGAGCTCACCTCGTTCGCGGTCGAGCCGGGCGCGGTCGAGGCGATCGCCGCCCGGCTCAACGCCTGGCTCGCCCTCCCGGAGGACGAGCGGGAGGCCGCCCGCCGGTCCCTGGTCGAGACCGTCACGCGGCTCTGGAGCTGGGAGGGAGTGGCCCGCGGCGTCCTCGCCGCGGCGGCCGGCGATCTGGACGATCTGCCTCGTCCGGGGAGCTAGTGCGGAGCGTCACCTGGGGCCGCAAAGCCTCCCGCCGCCGCTTCAATAGAATGCCCGCCGCCCCAATGTACGGCCGCCTGCCCATAGTGAAGATGCTGCTGGTGACGATCGCCATGACGGCGGTCATCTCGGTCGTGATGGTCTCGATCAACTGGGACGGTCAGCAGGGTTCCACCGCCGCCCCGAAGATCGACCATCTGCTCAACGTGATGATCGTCCTCTCGGCCTTCGTCTTCTCGCTGGTGATGGTGATGCTGTTCTACGCCCTCTGGAAATTCAAAGCCAAGCCGGGCGACGAGTCCGACGGCGAGCCGATCCACGGCAACACCCGCCTCGAGATCGCCTGGACCGTGATCCCGACGATCATCGTCCTCTTCGGCGCCGGCTACAGCTGGAAGGTGCTCGACGAAATCGAAGAACCGCAGAAGAACCCGCTCACCGTGGCGGTCTTCTCCCAGCAGTTCGCCTGGAGCTTCGCCTACCCGGGCAAAGACTACGCCTGGAAAGAAGGCGAGCTCCACGTGCCGGTCGACCGCCAGGTCCAGTTCAAAATGCACGCCCAGGACGTGATCCACTCCTTCTGGGTGCCCGAGTGGCGGATCAAGAAAGACAACGTGCCCGGGATCACGACGACCGCGACCGTGACGCCCGACAGGGAAGGGACCTACCAGCTGGTCTGCACCGAGCTCTGCGGCTTCGGCCACGCGACGATGCGGGCCAAAGTCGTCGTCGAGTCGCCCTCGAAGTTCGAGAAATGGGTGGAAGGGCTGGACCAGAAACTGCCGCCGGCGCTGATGGAGTCGGTCAAGCAGGACACCGAGACCGACCCCGTGGACCTCGGGGCCGGCGGGGCATAATGGGGGCTAGCTGATGGTTGCCGCGATCAAGAGACCGGGCTGGACCCGCGGGCTACTCGGTGCCATTGCCTTTGGCGCTTTCGGCTTCGGCCTCGTAATCGCCCTGCGGGCGATCTCCGACCTGCCGCTCTACCAGACCGAACAGACCGGCTACCCGCACGTGATCGTCCCCGCGATCCTCGCCCCGCTCGGCTTCCTGGCGGGCTTCGGCTGCTTCGACTACTGGCTGCGCTGGGCCGCCGGGCTGCCGACGATCCCCGAGGACCACTCCCAGCACGGCGCCAAGAGCTGGAAGGACTACTTCCGCTTCAACACCGACCACAAGGTGATCGGCGTCCAGTACGTCGTCACCACCTTCGTCTTCTTCTTCATCGGCGGCCTGATGGCGATGCTGATCCGGGCCGAGCTCGCCCAGCCGGGCACCCAGATCCTCGAAGCCTCGACCTACAACAGCCTCTTCTCCACCCACGCGGTGCTGATGATCTTCGTCTTCGTGATCCCGGTCTTCGCCGGGCTCGCGAACTACGTCCTGCCGCTGATGATCGGGGCGCCGGACATGGCCTTCCCGCGCCTCAACGCGCTCAGCTTCTGGATGCTGCCGCTGGCCGGGCTCCTCTTCATCGCCAGCTTCCTCGCCCCGGGCGGCGCCTTCGACGCCGGCTGGACCGGCTACGCGCCGCTGTCCACGGGCGCGCCGCTGGGCCAGTCGTTCTTCAACATCGGCGTCCAGTTCGCCGGCGCCTCGTCGATCGCGACGGCGCTGAACTTCCTCGTCACGATCATCACCATGCGGGCGCCGGGGATGACCTTCTGGCGGATGCCGCTGCTGGTCTGGGCCAACCTCTCGACCTCGCTGCTGGTCGTCGCCGCGACCCCGTTCATCGCCGGTGTCCAGTTCATGGTCCTCTTCGACCGCGCCCTGCACACCAACTTCTTCGACTTCGCCGCCGGCGGCGACGTGGTCAGCTACCAGCACATCTTCTGGTTCTACTCCCACCCGGCCGTCTACATCATGATGCTGCCGGGCTTCGGGATCGTCTCCGAGGTGATCTCGACCCACGCCCGCAAGCCGATCTTCGGCTACCGGCTGATGGCCCTGGCGCTGATCGGGATCGTCGTCCTCAGCTACTCGGTCTGGGCGCACCACATGTTCGTCGCCGGGATGTTCTCCTGGCTGCGGGTGCCGATGATGATCACCACCCTGCTGATCGCGGTGCCGACCGGGATCAAGATCTTCTCCTGGCTGGGGACCCTCTATTTCGGCAAGATCCACACCTATTCGACCGCGATGCTGTTCGCGCTCGCCTTCATCGTCACCTTCACGATCGGCGGCATCAGCGGCGTCATGCTCGGGATGGTGCCGATCGACATCCACGTCTCCGACACCTACTTCATCGTCGCCCACATCCACTTCGTGCTCTTCGGCGGCTCGGTCTTCACGATCTTCGCCGGGGTCTACCACTGGTTCCCGAAGATGACCGGGCGGATGTACGACGAGAAGCTCGGCCGGGTCCACTTCTGGGGCACCCTGCTCGGCACCTGGGGCACCTTCATCCCGATGCACTGGGTGGGGATGGACGGGATGCCGCGACGGGTCGCCGACTACGCCGAACAGTTCGGCGAGTGGAACCTGCTGATCAGCGTCTTCGCCTTCATGCTCGGCGCCGTCCAGTTGGTCTTCGTCTACAACATGGTCGTCAGCTGGCGCTACGGCCCGAAGGCCGAGGCCAATCCCTGGCGCGCCAACTCGATCGAGTGGCAGGTCTCCTCGCCGCCGCCGATCTTCAACTTCGACGAGATCCCGCGCGTCGTCGGCGGCCCCTACGAGTTCGGCGTGCCCGGCGCCAAACACGCGATCATGGGCGGCGAGAAGGCCGAGGCGCCTGCCGACGAGCCGAGCGTGGTGGGGACCAGCTGATGAGCCCGGAGCCCGACGAGCGCAAGCCGCTGCTGGTCTTCCTCAACGAGGTCGCCGGCGGCCGCAAGCTGTTGCAGGCGGTCCGCGAGCGCCAGGACCAGGTCTCCGGCGTCGTCGTCGCGGCGCCGCAGAACCAGCCTTCTGTCGGTCAGCTGATCGACTCCAGCGAGGTCCGCGAGGCCGCCCGCGCCCGGGTCGAGGTGACGATGGCGGTGCTGAGCGAGTTCGGGATCGAGTCGGTGGGCGAGGTGATGGA
>DATHFL010000243.1:0-3651 GCA_035318125.1 Solirubrobacterales bacterium
AACGAGGGCGTCGCCGCCCGCATCCTGCTCGACTTCGATGCCGACTCGGACAAGATCCGCAACGAGGTGATCCGGATGCTGTCCGGTCCCGGTGGCCGCCGCCAGGGCGGCGGCGGGGGCGGTGCTTCCGGCGAGGGCAAAAAGTCTTCGAAACTGCTCGACCAGTTCGGGCGCAACCTCACCCGCCTCGCCGAGGAGGGCAAGCTCGACCCGGTGATCGGCCGCGAAACCGAGATCGAGCGGATCATGCAGATCCTCTCCCGCCGCCAGAAGAACAACCCGGTGCTGCTGGGCGAGCCCGGGGTCGGCAAGACCGCAGTGGTCGAGGGCCTGGCCGCACGCATCACCAAGGGCGAGGTCCCGGAGCTGCTCAAGAACAAGCAGATCTACACCCTCGACCTGGCCGCCCTAGTCGCCGGCTCCAAGTACCGCGGCGAGTTCGAGGAGCGCCTCAAGAAGGTGATGAAAGAGATCACCCAGCGCGGCGACATCATCCTCTTCATCGACGAGCTCCACAACCTGGTCGGCGCCGGCGCCGCCGAGGGCGCGATCGACGCCGCCTCGATCCTGAAGCCGGCCCTGGCCCGCGGCGAGCTGCAGACGATCGGCGCCACCACCCTCGACGAGTACCGCAAGTACCTCGAGCGCGACTCGGCGCTGGAGCGCCGCTTCGCCCAGATCAAGGTCGACCAGCCCTCGCCCGAGGACACCGTGAAGATCCTCGAAGGGCTGCGCGAGCGCTACGAACAGCACCATCGGGTGACGATCCGCGACGACGCCCTCGAAGCTGCTGCCGAGCTCGCCGACCGCTACATCTCCGACCGCTTCCTGCCTGACAAGGCGATCGACCTGATCGACGAGGCGGGTTCGCGGATGCGCATCAAGAGCATGTCGGCGCCTCCCGTCTACCGCGACCTCGAGGACGAAATCGAGACGACGCGGCGCGAAAAGGAGACGGCGATCGAGGCCCAGGAGTTCGAAAAGGCCGCCAACCTGCGCGACACCGAGCGCCAGCTGACCACCCGCAAGCGCCAGCTCGAAGACGAGTGGGCCGAGGGCGAGAACGGCGAGCGGCCCGAGGTCGGCGAGGAGGAGATCGCCGACATCGTCTCGATGTGGACCGGCATCCCGGTCTTCAAGCTGACCGAGGCCGAGACCAAGAAACTGATCCGGATGGAGGAGGAGCTGCACAAGCGGGTGATCGGCCAGGAGGTCGCGATCACCGCCGTCTCGAAAGCGATCCGCCGCTCCCGCGCCGGGATCAAGGACCCGAAGCGGCCGGCCGGCTCGTTCATCTTCCTCGGCCCCTCCGGGGTCGGCAAGACCGAGCTCGCCCGCACCCTCGCCGAGTTCCTCTTCGGCGACGAGGAGGCGATGGTCCGGATCGACATGTCCGAGTACATGGAGAAGCACGCGGTCAGCCGCCTGGTCGGCTCGCCCCCGGGCTACATCGGCTACGACGAGGGCGGCCAGCTGACCGAGGCCGTGCGGCGCAAGCCCTACAGCGTGCTCCTGCTCGACGAGATCGAGAAGGCGCACCCGGACGTCTTCAACATCCTCCTGCAGATCCTCGAGGACGGGCGCCTCACCGACGCCCAGGGCCGCACGGTCGACTTCCGCAACGCGATCGTGATCATGACCTCGAACATCGGTGCCTCGGAGATCTCGAAGAACACCTCGATCGGGTTCACCGTCTCCGACGAGACCGGCATGTCCTACGACGACATGAAGAACCGGATCATGAGCGACCTGAAGAAAGTCTTCCGGCCGGAGTTCCTCAACCGGATCGACGAGGTGATCGTCTTCCACAAGCTCGCGAAGGAGGAGGTCAAGGAGATCATCGACCTGATGATCAACCGCGTCCGCGTCCAGGTCGCCGAGCACGAACTGCAGCTGGAGCTGACCGACGAGGCCAAGAACCTGCTGGTCGACAAAGGCTGGGACCCGTCGATGGGCGCCCGTCCGCTGCGCCGGGCGATCCAGCGCTACATCGAGGATCCGCTGGCCGACGAAGTCCTGCGCCAGGGCGAAATGACCCCCGGCTCGACGGTGATGGTCGACCGCGACGCCGCCGGCGACGAGGAGGACAAACCGCTCAGCCTGAAGATCATCGCCCCGAAGAAGCCGAAGCGCAAAGCCGAGGAGAAGCCGGAGCGCGAGAAGGTCGGCGTCGGCGCCAAGAAGGGCGAGCTCGGCGAGGGCGGGACCGAAGACGGCGACGACTCCGCCGACGACGTCGAGTCCTGAGCGGAGCGCAGCGATGAAGGAGCCGGGCCGGGCCGCGATCGGCACCTGGAGCGGAGGGCGGTTCCTCCACTTCGGCGAGGCGATCGCCGAAGAGCGGCTGGTGGCGCTGCTGCGCCCGGACGCGGGCATCGACACGGTGCTGACCGCCGACGCCTACGGCCAGGGCGAGGCCGACCGGGTGCTGGGACGGGCGCTGGAGGGGGTGCCGCGCGACGACTACTGCCTGATCGGCGCCGTCGGTCACGACTTCTACGAGGGCGAGCGGGAAGGGCCGAAAGGCTTTCCCCGCTTCACCGACCCCAGACTGCGCGGGCCGGAGCAGTACGCCGACTATCTGCGGAGGGCGACCGAGGCGAGCCTCGACCGGATCGGCGCCCACTCCTTCGACCTGCTGCTGCTCCACAACCCCGACCGCATCGGCTACTCGAGCGAGGTCGTCTGGGACGGGATGGCGGCGCTGCGCGAGAAGGGGCTGGCGGCGCGGATCGGCGTCGCTCCGGGGCCGGCCAACGGTTTCACCCTCGACCTGATCGCCTGTCTGGAGCGCTTCGGCGAGCGCATCGACTGGGCGATGATCATCCTCAACCCGCTTGAGCCCTGGCCGGGCGAGCTCTGTCTCGAGGCGGCGGAGCGCCATGACGTCAAGGTGCTGACCCGCGTCGTCGACTATGGCGGCCTCTTCTGGGGCGACCTGCGAGCGGACACCGAGCTGGCCAAGCACGACCACCGCTCCTTCCGTCCCGCCGGCTGGATCGAGGCCGGGCTGGAGAAGCTGGAGCGGCTGCGGCCGATCGCCGAACGGGCGAAGCTGACCCCGATCCAGCTTGCCTGCCAGTGGAACCTCGCCCACCCCGCGGTCGAGTCGGTGGCGCCGACCCTGATCCAGGAGATCGGCGCCGAGGCTTGCCCGATCGAGGCGAAGCGGGTCGAACTCGCGCACCTGCCCGCCGAGCAGCGGCTCGGCCCCGAGGACGTCGCTGCGATCCGCGCGATCGGCGACAACGCCGGCTGCATGGCCCTCAAGGGCGCCAGCCCCGAGCACGAGGGCGAGGAGCGCCCCGACCGCTGGCCCCTCACCGCCGACCTCGCCGAAGTCGGCGACCGCTGGGGCATCGACCCCCAGCGCGACCTCGTCGCCTCGCACTGAGACGCAGGAACGTTCGGCGTCGTTTCCATCTTTAAGTTCCCTTGACAAAGCCCATTCCGACCTGTCCACTCGGAATCAGGGAGACCGCATTCCAGAGCGCTTTTTGCCATCCTCTTAGTTGATGCCTTCTTTGTCCGGGGATGAGCTTCAAGAGTTGTCTGAACGCCAGGATCCCCGACTTCTGAGAGCCCTCGATGTGGTCGCGCCCGGCGGGGCTCTGCGGGAGGGGATCGACAACATCGTCCACTCGCGGACGG
>DATHFL010000244.1:0-5114 GCA_035318125.1 Solirubrobacterales bacterium
CCGCTACCGCCGGGGTCAAGCGGATCGTCTATCTCGGCGGGCTGGGGGAGGGGTCGAGGCATCTCGACAGCCGCCACGCCACCGCCCGGACGCTGCAGAGGGGAGAGGTGCCGGTCGCCTACCTCCGCGCCGCCGCTGTGATCGGCGCCGGCAGCGAGTCGTTCCGGACCGTCTTCTACCTGGTCCGCCGCCTGCCGGCGATGGTGACCCCACGCTGGGTCGCCACCCGCACCCAGCCGATCGCCGTCGCCGACGCGGTCTCCTATCTCGCCGCGGCCGCCGACCTTGGAGTCGACGCCGACCGCGAGATCCAGGTCGGCGGGCCCGACGTCACCACCTACGGCGGCATGATCGACGAGCTGGCCCGCGTCCTCGGGCGCCGCCCGCCGCTGCGGATCACGGTCCCGCTGCTGACGCCGTCCCTCTCCTCGCTCTGGATCGGCCTCGTCACCCCCGTCGACGCCGGCGTCGCCAAGCCGCTGATCGAGGGCCTGGCGACGGAGACCGTCGTCACCGATCCTTCGGGGATGCAGACGTTGGGCCAGGTCGAGCGGGTGCCGCTGCGAACCGCGCTGGCGACCGCGGTCAGGGACTCTCGCCAGCCCGCCGCTGCTCGGCCCGCGCCGCCTCTTCGCCGACGAAGGGGACCAGCAGCCCGTAGGTGAGGTCGGGCAGCAGCCGCGGCAGCTCGGCGGCCCGGCCGACCATCACCTCCTCGTAGATCCTCGCCACCGTCGCGCCCACCGCGAGGCTGGTCGCCCCGGCCAGCTCCGGGTCCGGTCCGTCCTCTCCCAGCCCTTCCTCGACCAGCTCGATGAAGCGGGCGAACTCCTCCTTGAAGATCGGCCGGAATGCCGGGCCGACGGTGCTCAGCTCGACCAGGGTGAAGCGGGCAGCTTCGGGATCGGACGCGAACCACTCGAGCGTCGCCGCGAGCGCCTTCCGCATCCGCTCTGGCCAGGGCCCGTCGGCGATGTAGGCCTCCCGGACCCGCTGCTCGAGGTCGCCGACGAGGATCTTCTGCGCGGCCAGCATGCAGTCGAGCTTGTCGTCGAAGAGTTCGTAGAAGCTCTCCCGCCCGACCCCCGCCTCGCCGAGGATGTCGGCGACCGTGGTCGCCTCGTAGCCGTTGGTCACCGTCACCTGCACGACCGCGGCGTGCAGCCGTTCCCGCTGCGATCGCTCGACCAGCTCCCGCGGCAGGCCGTGCCGCCCGCGGGGGAGCCGCCAGCGGCGAAGGTCCTCGGGCTCCTCGTTCACTCGGCCCCGGACCCGTTGGACTGGCTGCCCCTGGCCAGCCGGGACTGCCTGATCCCCTCTTCGTGCCCGCCGTAGGGGCTGACCGCCAGGTAGACGAGCTCGGGCAGCAGGTCCGGCAGGCGCTCGGGCTGACCGCTGGCGATCTGGTTGAGGATCAGCACCTGCGCCTGGCCGAAGGCGAGCCGCGGGTCGGTGTGCGCCTCCGCCGAGCCCCCGTTGCTGGACCAGACCCCTCCCAGGGCCGGGATCGTCGCCTTGCGGTAGCGGTCGATCGCCTGCGGGTCGACCGCCATCGCGTCCCCGGTCAGCAGCTGGGCCACCCCCGGGCGCGCGGCCAGCGCCTCGATCACGGCGGCGGTCGACTTGCGCACCGCGTCCCCGGGCGGGTCGGAGTCGGCGTGCGCGTTTGCCGCGACCTCCTGCAGCTGCTCGATGCAATGGCCGACCGCGGCGTCGAAACAGGCGCGCTTGTCGTCGAACTGCTTGTAGAAGGTCGTGCGGGAGATTCGTGCCCGGGCGACGATGTCGGTGATCGTGGTCGCCGCGTAGGTCTTCTCGGCGCAGCTGTCGATCATCGCGTCGATGATCCGCTGGCGCTGTGTGCGCTGGGCGATGTCGGGTGGAGTGGATGGACGCAGGACGCTGCTCGCCATTTCAGAACCCCGGTGTTCTTGCATAGATGCTGATTGTTCCACCCCGCCGGCGAGCTGGACTCCCAGTCCACCCCCGGTCGTTTCCCATCGATGAGGATACGACAGTTATACGACAGTTTTTATTTCTAGCGGGGGGCGCTCGGCTGGGCGGGCTTCCGGGCGGCGTTGCCACCGCATTCCTCGCAGGGATCGCGCGAATACAGCGGCAATTCGCCGGTGTCGTCGAGCTCGTGGCGCAGCGAGTTGATCACCGCGCCGGCCATCAGCGCCAGGCTGAGCACGTAGAACCAGAGCAGGCAGATGAGGATGAACCCAACGGTCGAGCCGAAGCGTGAGAGGCTGGACACGTTGGAGAGGTAGACCGGGAAGAGCCAGTTGGCGAGGCCGGCACCGAGGGTGACGAAAAGGGCGCCGGGCCAGACCGCGCGCCAGGGCATGTGCCCTTTCGGCACCGCCCAGAAGATCACCGAGCAGATCCCGAAGGTGACCAGCAGCGCCGCCGCCAGGACCAGCATGGTGTCGATCGCCTTGATGTCGGAGAGGCCCAAGGGCAGGCGGTCGGTGCTGGAGAGGACGGCGCTCTCTACCGCCGGCGCGAAGATGCTGGCGGCGATGAAGAGGACGACCACGGCCAGCATCGCGAAGGAGAAGCGCTTTTGCTCGACCCAGCTGCGGCATTCGACGTGGTAGATGCGGCAGAAGGCGGTGTCCATCGCCCCCCAGAAGGAAGCGCCAATCCAGAGCGAGCCGACGAAGGCGGCGATCCCGATCGTCGTCGAGTTGTCCTCGATCCGGCGCAGGACGTCGGTCAGCGTCTCCTGCTCGGTGTTGGGAAAGAGCCGCTGCAGGTCGGCGACGACGCTGCCCTCGACCCCCTCGATCCGCAGCACCTGGCCGAAGACGAAGAGCACGAGCAGGGCGAAGGGGAAGACCGCGAGCAGCAGGTTGTAGGCGACCATCGCCGAGAGCCCGGTGACGTTCTCGTGGTAGGCCCGCTGCCAGAAGGCGCGGAGCCACGGTTTCGGATGGCGCAAATTGCGGGGCATTTGGCTTGACTTCACAAACTGAAGCGACTATCATGCGAACAGGCGTTTGACGGATTTAACGCCCGCCCGCCAGGGCACAATGACGATGTAGACGCTACTTCGCGGACCACGTCTTCGGTCCGCTTTTTGTCGGTTCGGCGCGACTTTCGGGTCGCGACGGCATTTCATCGCCCAGGACTAAACAACGAGCGCAAGGGAACGAGTAAGAACGGATGCTGGTAGCAGAGCTTCAGGAACTGGACGAGGTCAAAAACCTCATCAACCGCGGGCAGCAGCTCGGCGTGCTGACCTTCGGCGACATCGCCTCCGCGGTCTCCGAGGTCGATCTCGACGAGTCTGACGTCGAGGACCTCTACGGGCACCTCGAGAAGTCGGGGATCGAGCTCGTCGAGGACATGGACCCGGCGCAGAAAGCCGCCGCCGAAGCGCTCCCCGCGGACACCGGGAAAAAAGGCCGCCGCCGCCAGAAACAGGCGCTGGACCTGAAACCGGACATGACCACCGATTCCCTGCAGCTGTTCCTCAAGGACATCGGCAAAGTCCGCCTGCTGACCGCGCAGGAGGAGGTCGAACTCGCCAAACGGATCGAGCGCGGCGACCTCGACGCGAAGCAGAAAATGGTCGAGTCGAACCTGCGCCTGGTCGTCTCGATCGCGAAAAATTACCGGAACCAGGGCCTGCCCTTCCTCGATTTGATCCAGGAGGGGACGCTGGGCCTGGTCCGCGCGGCGGAGAAGTTCGACTACCGCAAGGGGTTCAAGTTCTCCACCTACGCGACCTGGTGGATCCGCCAGGCGATCGCCCGCGCGCTCGCTGACAAGGCGCGGACGATCCGCATCCCGGTCCACGTCGTCGAGAAGCTGAACAAGATCGGCCGCGCCGAGCGCAAGCTGGTCACCGAGCTGGGCCGCGAGCCGACCCCGGAGGAGATCGCCGAGGTGACGGGGATCGATCCCGAGGAGGTCGACTCGATTAAGCGCTCCGCCCAGGCCCCGGTCTCGCTGGAGAAGCCGGTCGGCGACGAGGAGGAGTCGGAGTTCGGTCAGTTCATCGCCGACGAGAAGGCCGAGTCCCCGTTCGACCGAGCCGCGGACCTGCTGACCAAAGAGGCGCTGAAAGAGGCGCTGGAGAACCTCTCCTACCGCGAGCGCCGCGTGCTCGAGCTTCGCTACGGGCTCGGCGGCGAGCACCCGCGGACCCTGGACGAGGTCGGCCGCACCTTCAACGTCACCCGCGAGCGGATCCGTCAGATCGAGAACCAGAGCCTGAAAAAGCTCCAAAGCTTGGGCGAGGCCCAAAAACTCCGCGAGGTCGCGTAGGCGCTGCGAGGCGCTTTTGTCGCCCACTGGTTGACAAAAGCGCCTCGGGCTCTTTCAGGCGTTAAGTGATTTGGCTGACCGGCCGATATTGGTCGGGATGTTCGATATCGACTCAGCGCTGCGCACCCTGATCGAGCGGGGTGGCTCCGATCTGCACGTCAAGGTTGGCGTGCCGCCGACGGCACGGCTCCATGGCGAGCTGGCGCCGCTCGAGGGCTACCAGCCGCTGAAACCGGAGGACACCGAAAAGGCCTTCCAGGACATTGCCGAGGTGCGGTCGCTGACCGAGTTCGAGGAATGCGGCGAGGCCGACTTCTCGTACTCGATCCCCGGCCTCTCGCGCTTCCGCGTCAACACCTTCAAGCAGCGCGACTCGATCTCGATCGTCTGCCGCGCGATTCCCTTCGAAATCCGCTCGGTTGACGACCTCGGCCTGCCGGCGGTCGTCACCAAACTGGCCGAGGAGCAGCGCGGGATCATCCTCGTCACCGGCACCACCGGCTCGGGCAAGAGCACGACGCTGGCGGCGATGATCGACCACATCAACCGCACCCGCACCGACCACATCATCACCCTCGAGGACCCGATCGAGTACCTGCACCAAGACAAAAACTCGATCGTCAACCAGCGCGAAGTCGGCTCCGACACCGAAAGCTTCGCCCGCGCGATGCGCCGCGTCCTCCGTCAGGACCCCGACGTGATCCTGATCGGCGAGATGCGCGACGAGGAGACGGTCCGCACCGCGCTGAGCGCGGCCGAGACCGGCCACCTCGTCCTCTCCACCGTCCACACCCTGGACGCGACCGAGACGATCAACCGCATCGTCGACTTCTTCC
>DATHFL010000245.1:0-4094 GCA_035318125.1 Solirubrobacterales bacterium
GGTGGCGCTCGCCGCCGTGGCCGTGGCACTCGCGATCGCCTTCGGCGGCAGGGAGAGCTCGCAGCCGGCCGAGGCGGAGGCCCGCGTCCCCGGCGAACCGAGCGTCGAGGTCGTCTCCCCCCGCAACGGCGCCCGCCAGACCAGCCGCGCGGTCGTGGTCAAGGTCGAGGTCGAGAACTTCCAGCTGGCGCCGCACCGGTTCGGCGGCGAACCGCAGCTCGGCGAGGGCCACCTCCGCTACAGCCTCAACCGCGTCCCCGACTGCGTCGACCCGGTGAAACTGCTGCACGCGGTCAACAGCCCGCTCGGCAAAGGCCGCCTGGTCGGCGCCTCCTTCGACTACGCCGACCACGCCGGCCCCAACGGCGTCCTCGCCGAGCGGATCGGCAGCGCCGGCAGCTACTCCCCCGGCACCCGGCCGGAGATCTACTACCACGACCTCCCCCCCGGCTTCTACCGCCTGATCGTCAACCTCGCCCAGAACAGCGGCTCGACCACCCAGTTCCACGACGTCACCAACTTCCAGATCCTCCCCCGCCCCGGTCACGGCCCGAAACCCTGCGCGCCGGGCAAAGTCCCCAGCGCCAAGGCCGCCGCGCGGCTGGAATAGCGCCGAAGTCCTCAATACTTCACTTTGTATAGTGCGGGGGTGCGAACCTACCGCCGCCTGATGAGCTTCCTGCGCCCGTACCGGGTGCAGCTGTGGGGGTCGCTGGTCTTCGCCTGGGCGGCGATGGGGATGACGGTGCTGATCCCGTGGCTGATCGGGCGCGCGGTCAACGCGATCGAGGCCGGCGACAAGCCGGACCTGCTGCCGCTGGCGCTGGCGATCCTCGGGGCGGCGGTCCTGCGGCTGGGGCTGATCGTGGTCCGGCGCGTGGTCGCCGGCAAGGTCTCGCTCGGGGTCGAGTTCGACCTGCGCCAGACCTTCTACGCCCACCTGCAGCGGCTCGAGCTCGGCTTCTTCGACTCCCAGCAGACGGGGCAGCTGATGTCGCGGGCGACGGTCGACCTGCAGGCGATCCGCTTCTTCCTCGGCTACGGCCTCATCTTCATCACCCAGAACCTGCTGACGATCACCCTGGCGAGCGCGGTGATGTTCGCGATCGAGCCCTGGCTGGCGCTGGTCGCGCTGGCGCCGGCGCCGCTGGTCGTCTACGTCGCCTCCCGCTACAACCGCGTCTCCCGCCCCGCCCAGCAGGAGGTCCAGCAGCGGATCGCCGAGCTGACCGCGGAGGCGGAGGAGAACGTCTCCGGGATCCGCATCGTCAAGGCCTTCGCCCGCGAGGAGCACCAGCTGCGCCGCTTCCAGCGCGCGGTCGCGCGGGTCTTCGACCAGAGCATCTACTCGACCCGGCTGCAGGCCTTCTTCTCGCCGCTGCTCGGGCTCTTGCCGCAGATCGGGATCGCCCTGGTGCTGCTGATCGGCGGCCGCGAGGTGATCGCCGGCAACCTCAGCCTCGGCGACTTCACCGCCTTCTACACCTACCTGGCGATGCTCGCCGGGCCGATGCGCAGCCTGGGGATGACGATGGGGATGGCGCAGCGCGCGATCGCCTCCGGCAACCGCCTCTTCGAGATCCTCGACCGCGAGCCGCAGATCCAGAGCCCGCCCGGCGCCCCGGCGCTGCCCCCCGGTGGCGGCCGGGTCGAGCTGCGCGGCGTGACGCTCCACTACGAGAGCCCACGGGCCGAAAAGGGAAATTCGGCAGACCGACGGGACGATCTGCCCATCCACGACGGACATTTCGGCCCATCGGCCCTAACCGGCGTCGAGCTCGAGGTCGAGGCCGGGAGGACGGTGGCGCTGGTCGGGCCTTCCGGCGCGGGGAAGACGAGCCTGGTGGCGCTGATCGCGCGGCTGTATGACCCGAGCGCGGGCGAGGTGCGGGTCGACGGCGCCGACGTGCGCGGGGTCGACGTCGCCTCGCTGCGCTCGGAGGTCGCCTTCGTCGCCGACGACAGCTTCCTCTTCACCGCCAGCGTCGCCGAGAACATCGCCTACGCGCGGCCGCAGGCGACGATGGCGGAGATCGAAGCGGCGGCGCGGCGGGCCCAGGCCGACGGCTTCATCCGCGAACTGCCCGACGGCTACGAGACCCGCGTCGGCGAGCGCGGCCTCACCCTCTCCGGCGGCCAGCGCCAGCGGGTGGCGATCGCCCGCGCCCTGCTCGCCGACCCCCGCATCCTCATCCTCGACGACGCCACCTCCTCGGTCGACGCGACCACCGAGGCGGCGATCAAAGCCGGCCTGCGCGAGGCGATGGCCGGGCGGACGACCTTCATCATCGCCCACCGCCTCTCCACCGTCTCGCTCGCCGACGAGATCGTCGTCCTCGACGGCGGCCGGATCGTCGACCGCGGCACCCACGAGGAGCTGATGGAGGGCTGCGGCTTCTACCGCGAGATCGCCGAGCACGGGCTGGCCGACTCGGTCTTCCTCCAGCGCGACCTCGAGGAGCGCGAGGAGATGGCGAAGCTGTGAACGGCGGGCCCAACATCGGCAACATCGGCCGCCTCTTCGTCTCGCTCTGGCACCTGGTCCGCGGCGAGGACCAGCGCGGGCGCAAGGTCCGCTGGCTGGTCGCGCAGCTGCGGCCCTACCGCGGCCGGGTCGCGCTGATGTTCGCCGGCCTGCTGCTGGCGACCGGCGCCGGCCTCGCTCCCCCCTACCTCGCCGGCCGGGCGATCGACTCCGGCATCCTCGCCGGCGACGTCGCCGCCCTCGAGTGGATCGTCGCCGCCTTCCTCGCCGTCGCCGTCCTCTACGCCGCTGCCACCTACCTGCAGACCTACATGGTCGGCTGGGTCGGGACGCGGGTCCTCCAGGACCTGCGCGAGCGCGTCTTCACCCACATCCAGTCGATGCCGATCGGCTTCTTCACCCGCCGCAGCCCCGGCGTCCTGATCTCGCGGATGACCAACGACATCGAGGCGCTGAACCAGCTCGTCACCACCGGCGTGGTGACGATGTTCTCCAGCACCCTGACCCTGTTCGGGGTGGTCGTGATCCTGCTCCTGCTGGACGTGCAGCTGGCCCTGGTCACCTTCCTCACCTTCCCGCTGCTGGCGCTGGCGAGCCTCGTCTTCCGCGTCGTCTCCGCCGACGCCTACAGGGCGACGCGGGAGCGGATCGCGGCGATCACCGCCTACCTGCAGGAGTCCCTCAGCGGCGTCCGCGTGGTCCGCAGCTTCGGCCAGGAGCCGCGCCACGTCGACGAGATGACCGAGCTCAACGAGGCCAACCGGGCGGTGAACATGAAGACCGTCTACCTCAACGCCTCCTACTTCCCGGCGGTGGAAATGCTCTCCGCGATCGGCACCGCGGTGATCCTCCTCTACGGCGGCAGCCAGGCGATCGACGGGGCGATCCAGATCGGCGTCATCGTCGCCTTCGTCGGCTACCTGAACACCTTCTTCGAACCGATCCAGCAGCTCTCCCAGCTGTATACGACCTACCAGCAGGGGATGGCGGCGCTGGACAAGATCTTCGACCTGCTCGACACGCCGCCCGACATGGTCGACGCGCCCGGGGCGATCGACCCGGGGACGCTGCGCGGCGAGATCGAGCTCGACGGGGTCTGGTTCTCCTACGCCGAGAAGGGCGAGCCCGGCGACGGCGCCTGGGCGCTGCGCAACGTCGACCTCCACGTCCCGCCGGGGCAGACGCTGGCCCTGGTCGGCGCCACCGGCGCCGGCAAGTCGACCTTCGCGAAGCTGGTCGCCCGCTTCTACGACCCGCAACGGGGAACGGTCCGGGTCGACGGCCACGACCTGCGCGAGGTGAAGCAGCAGGCGCTGCGGCGGCAGCTGGGGATCGTGCCGCAGGAGGGCTTCCTCTTCTCCGGCAGCGTCCGCGAGAACGTCGCCTTCGGCCGGCCGGAGGCCAGCGCGGAGGAGATCGAGGCGGCGATCGCCGCCGTCGGCGCCACCGAGTTCGTCGCCGCCCTCCCCGACGGCCTCGACACCCAGGTCGGCGAGCGCGGCATCCAGCTCTCGGCCGGCCAGCGCCAGCTCGTCGCCTTCGCCCGGGCCTTCCTCGCCGAGCCCCAGGTCCTCATCCTCGACGAGGCCTCCTCCGCCCTCGACGCCCC
>DATHFL010000246.1:0-2151 GCA_035318125.1 Solirubrobacterales bacterium
ACCGGGCGAAAATGATCAAAGAACTGCGCAAACAGTTCGACGCCGAGATCTCCGATACCGAGGCCTACCTCGAAGAGGCCGCGGAGCGGATGCAGGATGTCTGGAAGATCTTCACCGAGATGAAGCCGAAGGACGTCATCAACGACGAGACGGTCTTCCGCGAGCTCAAGGACCGGTTCGGCTCCCCGTTCGGCTGGGGCGAGTACTTCCGCGGCGGCATGGGCGCCGAAGCGGTGCGCGACCTGCTCGAGCAGGTCGACCTCGCGGCCGACTGCGAGGAACTGGAGCAGATCATCAACAGCTCCAAAGGCCAGAAACAGGCCCGCGCGGTGAAGCGGCTGAAGGTCGCCTCCGCCTTCCTCAACTCGGAGAACAAGCCCGACTGGATGATCCTCGACGCGGTGCCGGTGATCCCACCGGAGCTGCGCCCGATGGTCCAGCTGGACGGCGGCCGCTTCGCGACCTCCGACCTCAACGACCTCTACCGCCGGGTGATCAACCGCAACAACCGGCTGAAAAGGCTGCTCGACCTCGGCGCGCCCGAGATCATCGTCAACAACGAGAAGCGGATGCTGCAGGAGGCCGTCGACGCGCTGTTCGACAACGGCCGCCGCGGGCGCCCCGTCACGGGCCCCGGCAACCGGCCCCTGAAGTCGCTCTCCGACATGCTCAAGGGCAAGCAGGGCCGCTTCCGCCAGAACCTGCTCGGCAAGCGCGTCGACTACTCCGGCCGCTCGGTGATCGTCTCCGGGCCGAACCTGCGGCTGCACCAGTGCGGCCTGCCGAAGCTGATGGCGCTGGAGCTGTTCAAGCCGTTCATCATGGCCCAGCTGGTCGAGCGCAAAGCGGTCCAGAACATCAAGGCCGCGAAGAAGATGGTCGAGTCGATGATCCCGGAGGTCTGGGACGTGCTGGAGGAAGTCATCCACCAGCACCCGGTCCTGCTCAACCGGGCGCCGACCCTGCACCGCCTCGGCATCCAGGCCTTCGAACCGGTCCTCGTCGAGGGCAAGGCGATCCAGGTCCACCCCCTGGTCTGCCACGCCTTCAACGCCGACTTCGACGGCGATCAGATGGCCGTGCACGTGCCGCTCTCGGCCGAGGCACAGGCCGAGGCGCGGATCCTCATGCTCTCCGCCAACAACATCCTCTCCCCGGCCCACGGGGCGCCGCTGGCGACCCCGACCCAGGACATGGTGCTTGGCATCTACTACCTGACCTACGGCCCGGAAGCGGAAGAGCTGGCGCAGATCGACGAGGGGCTGAAGGCCGGCAAGGGCACCAACGGCTCCAGTCCCAAGGTGCACGTCTTCCGCTCCGCGCAGGAGGCCGAGCTCGTCTACGAGAACGGCGGCTGCAAACTGCACGACAAAGCCGAGTTCCGGCGTGCCGGGCACGAGCACTTCCTGACCACGGTCGGGCGGATCATCTTCAACGAAAAGATCGAGCGCGCCCTCGCCGAAGCGCTGGAAGACGACTTCGATCCCGAGCAGTACGAGTTCGTCAACCGCTCGCTGAAGAAGAAGGACATCAACCAGATGGTCTCCGACCTGGTCGAGGCCTACGGGGCGCCGGCGGTCTCACAGGTGCTCGACGCGTTCAAGGACCTGGGCTTCCACTACGCGACCCAGGCCGGGATCACGGTCTCGAAGAACAACGTCGTCTCGCCGCCGGAGAAGTCGGAAATCCTCGATCGCTACGAGAAGGAGACCGAAGGGATACAACAGCAGTACGACGAGGGCTACATCACCGCCGAGGAGCGCCACGAGGCGGTGACGACGCACTGGAACAAAGCGACCGACGAGGTCGCCCAGGCGATGGAGGACAACCTCGACGAGCTGAACCCCATCTTCATGATGGCCAACTCGGGCGCCCGCGGATCGTTCAAGCAGATCCGCCAGCTCGCCGGGATGCGAGGCCTCATGGCCAACCCGAAGGGCGAGATCATCGAGCGGCCGATCAAGTCGAACTTCATGGAGGGGCTCGACGTGCTCGAGTACTTCATCTCGACCTACGGCGCCCGCAAGGGGCTGGCTGACACCGCGCTGCGTACGGCGGACTCCGGTTATCTGACGCGTCGTCTGGTCGACGTCGCCCAGGACGTGATCGTGCGCGAGGAGGACTGTGGCACCAAGGAGGGCATCGACATGC
>DATHFL010000247.1:0-2188 GCA_035318125.1 Solirubrobacterales bacterium
CGCCGCGAGCTTCGGCACCGCCACGGTCGGCTCGGCGGTCGCCTGGCGGAGGCCGAACCAGTAGACGCCGACCGCGACCAGGACGACGGCGAGCGCGGCGGCCAGCAGCCGGCCCCTCAAAGCTCCCAGCCCTCCGGCCACTCGACCTCGCCGAGCAGCTGCACCTCGGGCTCCAACTCGACACCGAACCGCTCGTGGACCCGGCGCCGTCCCGCCGCCATCAGCTCCAGCACGTCGGCGGTGGTGGCGTCCCGGTCGTTCTCGACGAAGTTGGCGTGCTTCTCGGAGAAGCGGGCGCCGCCGTGGCGGAGGCCGCGGCAGCCGGCGGTCTCGAGCAGCTGGCCGGCCGAGCGCCCCTCCGCCCGCTCGTCCTCGGGGTTCTTGAAGGTCGAGCCGAAGGTCTTGATCCCCGAGGGCTGGGCCTCGCGCCGGCGCTCGCGCATGCCGGCGAGGGTCGCCCGGATCTCCTCCGGCTCGGCCGGCCGCAGGTGGAAGGAGGCGCGGGCGACGACCTCGCCCTCGCGCAGGTTCGAGCGGCGGTACTCGAAGCCGAGGTCCTCGGGACGGCGGCGATCGATGCCCTCGGCGGTGGCGACGTCGACCCACTCGAGGACGCGGGCCAGCTGGCCGCCGTAGGCGTTGGCGTTCATCCGCACCGCGCCGCCGGCGGTGCCGGGGATGTTCACCCCGAACTCCAGGCCCGAGAGCCCCCAGCCCGCGGTTTTCGCCGCCGCCGAGGGAAAGCGGTAGCCGCCGCCGCAGAGGACGTGCTCGCCCTCGCGCTCGATCTGCGCCAGCGCGCCGTCCAGCTTCAGCGCCAGCCCGTGGAAGCCGTCGTCGGCGATCAGCAGGTTCGAACCCGAGCCGATCACTCCCACCGGCAGCCCCTCGTCGGCGGCCCACCGCAATGCCGCTACCAAGCTCTCCTCGTCGCCCGGCCGCGCAAACCAGTCGGCGGCGCCACCGGTGCGGACGGTGGTCAACCGGGCCAGCGGGTAGCCGGCCTCCACCCCCGCCGGGGCTTCGCTTTGCGGCCAGTGGCTCACCGGTTTTCCTCCACGACCAGCCCCTCGCCGAGCTTGAAGACGTCGCCGGCGCCGATCGTCACCAGCACAGTGCCCTCGCCGTAGAGCTGCGGATTGCCGTCGAGCCGCTCGGCCAGCGCCCGCTGCGCGTCCTCGATCCTCGGCAGCCACCAGACCGGCCGCCCAGCCATCCGCTCGGCCGCCGCCTGGGCGACCTGGAGGCCACTGACCCCGGCGAGCTCCCCGACCGGTTCCTCGCGCGCCGGGTAGACGTCGAGCACGACCGCCTCGTCGGCGAGGGCAAGGGCGGCGCCGAACTCCTCGCTCAGCGCCCTGGTCCGCGAGTAAAGGTGCGGCTGGATGACGGCAAGGAGGCGCGACGGCCGCAGCTCGCGCAACGCCGAGAGCGCCGCGCGGACCTCGGTCGGGTGGTGCGCGTAGTCGTCATATATATGGACCGGCCCCCGCGAGCCCTTGCGCTCGAGCCGGCGGTGGACGCCGGGGAAGCCGGCCAGGGCCTCGGCCGCCGCGGCGGTGTCGAGCCCGGCGAGCTCGATCGCGGCGAGGGCGGCACGAGCGTTGCGGAGGTTGTGCTGGCCGGGGACCGCCAGGCTCAGGTCCGCCGGCCCTGGGGAGGCCACATCGAAGCGCGCCACCTCCTGCCCCTCGCCCCCCTCCAGCCAGGTCATGTCCTCGCCGGCGGGGACGACCAGCCCGCGCGCGGGTGCGGCGAACTCGGCGAAGGCCGCGTGCAGCTCGGCGAGCGAGCCCCAGCGCGAGTGGTGGTCCATCTCGACGTTGGTGACGACGGCGACATCGGGGCGCAGGCGCAGGAAGCTGGCGTCGCTCTCGTCGGCCTCGGCGACGACCCACTCGCCCTCGCCCCAGCCGGCGTTGGCGGTGCCGCCGTCGGGGCCGAGCCCCGGCACCTCGCCGCCGACGAAGAAGGCGGGGTCGGCGCCGATCGCCCGCAGCGCCCAGACCGCCATCGCCGTGGTGGTGGTCTTGCCGTGGGTGCCGGCGATCGCGATCAGCCGCTTCTCGGCGCAGAGCTCGGCGAGCAGCTGGCCGCGGTGGACCGGCTCGACCCCGCGCTCGCGCGCCAGCGCCAGCTCCGGGTTGTCCTCGCCGATCGCGGTCGAGACGACGACCTCGGCGCCGTC
>DATHFL010000248.1:0-13612 GCA_035318125.1 Solirubrobacterales bacterium
GTAATGCGGCGGCGACGCGGCGCAGGCGAGGTTGAACACGGCGTCCCCGCGCAGCCGCGACGGCAATGGGCCGATGACGTCCGCTTCCACCAGGTCGAAGCGCGGTTCGCGCGAAAGATGGCGCAGGTTCTCCCGCCGGCCGGTGCGGAAGCTGTCCACGCAGATCACGTGCGCGCCTTCCGCCAGCAGCGCGTCGCAGAGGTGGGAACCGAGGAAGCCGGCGCCGCCGGTAACTACGCAGGTGCTCACCCGGCGATCCTAACGCGCTTGCGAGGAGTGGACCGATCTCTGAGCGACCCTGCAATTTCCGGTTTTCCCGCTTGAGGAATCCGTCCAGACGGGGGGAGAGAAAGACCTCCTCCGTACCTGGCGCTGCAAGTGTCCGATGCAGAAGACCAAAGCGCCAGGGGGATTTGAAGCGGTGGAAAGTGTCAGCGTCGAGCGGGAGCGCCCGCGCCTGGGACCGAACGAAGACGCCGCGCGCAAGCGCGCGGCTGTCGAGACTTACGCGCGGAACGAGACGGCTTTGCGCAAGACCGCGCGGCGCTACTCGCTCTGCGAGGCCGACGCCGACGAAGCCCTGCAGCGGGCGCTGGAGATCGCCCTCCGCAAAGCCCCGACCGCCGATCCGCGCGAGCTGGTCAAGTGGACGCAGACGGTCGTCAAGCACGAGGCGCTGGCGGTCCGGGAAGAGCGCGAGCGAATCCTCGCCGGCCCGGCCGCGATGAGGCCGGCGAGGGACGCCGAAGACTGGGTCGCCCTCCTCCCCTCCCGCAGCGATGGGCCAGCGGAGCAGGTGGAGCGGCGTGAAGCGATCGCCCGCAGCCGCGAGGCGCTGCAGGCGCTGAAGCCGCAGGAGCTGCGCGCCCTCACCCTGCTCGCCGAGGGCTACACCTACGCGGAGATCGGCGAGATCACCCAGTGGAGCCAGACGAAGATCAACCGCTGCCTGGCCGAGGGACGGGAGCGCTTCCGCAGCCTCGTCTCGCGCAGCGAGGACGGGCGCCGCTGCGCCGAGCTGCGGCCGCTGATCTCGGCCTTCTGCGACAACGAGGCGGGGCCGGAGGAGGTCGCCCAGCTGCGCGAGCACCTGCGCGCCTGCTCGCACTGCCGCGCGACCCTGCGCGCCTACCGCGCCGCCCCGGCCGCCGCCGGGGCGCTCGCGCCGGCGCTGCCGCTCGGCCGCTCCCTGCTCGAGCGCCTCCACGAGGCCTTCTCCAACTTCGCCGCCCGCTTCCAGGGCGGCGAGGCCGCGGTCCCCCAGGTCACCGCGGGCTACGGGTCCGGTGGGGCCGGAATTGCCGCTCTGGCGAAGGCGGCGGCGGTCTGCGTCGGCAGCGCCGCCGTCTGCGTCGCCGGGGGCGTCGTTCCGGCCCCGCTGAGCCTCGGAGGCGACGAGGGCCGGTCGCCGCGGCTGGAGCGCCAGGTCGACTCGCCGGCGACCGCCACGGTGACCTACGACCCGGCGCCCGAGCCGGCCGCGCCCAAGCCCGAGCCAGAGGCCCACCCGAAGCGGCAGCGACACCCGGTCGCCGAGCCTCCCGCCGAAACCGAGCCCGTGGCGGCCGAACCGGCTGCCGCGACCGCCGCTGAAGCGATCGAATACGCACCGCCGCCCGAACCGGTGGAAACGGCGCCGGCCGAAAGCCCGTCCGAAAGCAGCCCGGCCGGGGAGTTCGGGCCGTGATCGGCCGCCGACTGCTCGCCATCGCGGCAACGCTCCTGCTCGCCCTCGCCTGCGCCCCGCCGGCCGCCGCCGACCCCGAACCGCTGCGAGTCGCCAACCTGCGCGTCTGGGGCGGCGAGGAGAACTGGCACGCGCGGAACTTCTTCCGCCTCAACTGGGACCAGGTCCCCGGGCCGCCGGCCTACCCGCGGGCGGTCGTCTACCGCCTCTTCGACCCGCAGGGGAACCCGGTCGGACCGCCGGTCCGCGACACCGAAAGGGTGCAATCGATCGAGGGTCTGGCGGTGCCGTCGGCCCCCGGCGCCTACGCGATCGAAGTCTGGCTGGAGGACGCCGAAGGCCGAGCGGGGCCCGCCGCCCGCGCCACCCTGCGCTTCGACGACGCCGTCCCGCCGCCGCCCGCCCCGCTGGCGCCCGACCGCTGGCTCTCCGGGCACGAGACGGCGGAGTTGGAGATCGGCCACCCGCAGGGATCGCCGCCCGTCTCCGGCATCCGCGGCTACGCGGTCTCGCTCGACGGCAGCGCGCCCTGCGCGGCGCCGATCTGCGACGACGCGGAGATCGACCTCCCCGGCGGGGTCGCTGACGACACGCTGGAGCTGGGCACCCTGCCGGAGGGGACCACCGTCGCCAGGGTGGCCGCGGTCTCCGGCTCGGGCGTCGCCTCCGCGGCCGCCAGCGCCGCCTTCAAGGTCGACGGGAGCGCGCCGCAGCTCTCGCTGTCAGGGCTGCCCGGCGGCTGGAGCGACGGGCCGGTGCAGCTCACCGCCCTCGCCACCGATCCCCTCTCGGGGATGGCGGCCGACGGTCCCAGCGGCCCCTTCACCGCGATCGCGGTCGACGACTCCCTCCCCACCCGCGCCAGGGGCGACCGGGCCACGGCCTGGGCCCTCGGCAGCGGCGTCCACACGGTCGCCTACTTCGCCCGCGACGCGGCAGCCAACGGCGCCGAAGGCTGGCCCGGTGCTCCGCCGCCGGCGACCGCGACGGTGCGGATCGACGAAGGCCCGCCGCGGGTCGCCTTCGCGCCCGCCCAGGACCCCGCCGAGCCGGAGCGGATCGAGGCGACCGTCGACGACCCGCTCTCGGGGCCGAGCTCCGACCGCGGCTCGATCGGGGTGCGCCCGGCCGGGACCGGCGTCCGCTTCCAGCAGCTGCCGACCCGGGTCGCCGGCGGCAGGCTGATCGCCCGCTGGGACTCCGACGCCTATCCGCCCGGAAGCTACGAATTCCTCGCCACCGGTTTCGACATCGCCGGCAACGCCGCCAGCAGCAGCTCGCGCCGCGGCGGCGCCAGGATGGTCCTCGCCAACCCGCTGAAGACGCCGGTGCGGGTGGAGTCGGGCTTCGGTCGCCAGCAGCAGGCCAGGCAAAGCGTCGCCTTCGGCCGCGGCGCCCGCTTCGGCGGCCGCCTCGTCTCGTCCTCAGGGGCGCCGCTGGCGGGCCTCGAGCTGACGGTCACGGAGAGCTTCGCCGCCGGATCGCGCCCGGCCGTGCGAACGACCGCCGTCCGCACCGGCGGCGACGGCTCCTTCTCGGTCTGGCTCGCGCCGGGCCCGAGCCGCGGCGTCAGCGCCTCGTTCGCCGGCAGCCGCACCCTGACCCGGGCCGCCGGGCCGAGCGCCCAGCTCGCGGTCCGCTCTTCGGTCCGCCTCCGCACCTCCGCGGCGACCGCGGAGGTCGGCGGCGCCCCGGTCGTCTTCAGCGGCAGGGTCGAGCGGGCCGGGGGCGAGCGCCCCAAGGGCCTGCCGGTCGAGCTGCAGTTCCACTATCCCGGCGCGGGCTGGAGCGAGTTCCGCAGCGTCGAAGCCGACGCCCGCGGCCGCTTCCGCTACGCCTACCGCTTCAGCGACGACGACAGCCGCGGCATCCGCTTCCAGTTCCGCGCCCACGTAAAAGGCCGCGAGGGCTGGCCCTACGGGCCAGGCACCTCGCGGCCTGTGTCAGTTACCGGTCGCTAGCGGTTTAGCGCAATGCGGCGAGCTGGTCGCTGACGGTGCCGACCAGGCCCTGGGCGCTGTCGACGACGCCCTTGGCGCGGGAGCTCTGCTCCTCGAGCGCCTTGCGGACGCGCTGCTCGACTTCGTTGCGGTTGCGCTTGATCGTCGTCTCGACGTTGCGCTGGTGCTTGCGGGCCTCGCGCTCGACCTGGTTGCGGGTCTTGCGGGCCTCGGTGATCGCCCGGCGGCGGGCGGTGGTGCCGCGACGCTCGGTCCGTTTCAGCGATTTGCGCAGCGAGCTGCGGTAGCTCTTGATCTGCCGCTCGGCCTTGCTGCGGTCGGTCCACGGCTCGACCAGCTCGGAGAGCCGGTCGCTGACGGTGAGGACGGCGCCGACGGGGAAGTCGACGGCACTCTCAACCGCGCCCTTGACCTGATTTTTCTCTGCAGCAGCGGTCTTGGCGGCGGCGCGCTTGGAAGCGGACGCGGTCTTCGCCGCGGATTTTTTCGCTTCGGTGGTGGCGCGTTTCGCCTGGGTTTTGGACTTGCTGCCGTTTTTGCTCTGCGTTGCCATTGAAGAAAACACCTCTTTGAATCGGGGGTTTGGGGCTCTCGGGGAAGCCCGGCAGTCTAACGAACGTATGTTCCAGCGAACAGATGTTCTTAAACCTCTTCGCCGCGGGGGTTACGCAATCGTTGCCAGCTGGGCCGAGCGCACGGTCGCGAGCGCGGCCTCGCTGCAGGCGGCGGCCATCGGGTAGCGCGCCTCCAGGTCGAGCGTCGCCTCGGTCAGCTCCCCGTCTCCCAAGGCGACGAAACCTCCCGCCTCGCGGGCGATCAGCTGCGCCGCGTCGGCGTCGACCGAGCGGCAGGAGCGCAGGCTCAGCATCGCGTCGAAGCGGCCGGCGGCGACGTAGGCGGCGGAGATCGCAATCGCCCCGACCACCCGCAGGCGGAAGACCTTGCCGGCCAGCGCCTCCAGCGCCGGCAGCGCCCACTCCGGCTCCGCCGACTCGACCCCGACCACCTCGAGCCGCTCGCCCTCGGGAGCGACTCCGACGGCGGCGCCGTTCAGCTGCGCGCCCTCGCCGCGGCGGGCCATGAACTCGTCGCCGGCGCCGAAGTCGTGGACGAAGCCGAACTCGACGTCGGCCATCGAGGGACCGGAGGCGACGGCGATCGAGACCGCGAAGGAGGGGATGGTGCGGCGCGCGTTCAGCGAGCCGTCGATCGGGTCGATGACGACCCGCGCCTCGCCGCCGGAGCCGAAGCCGACTTCGCCCCGCTCCTCGGAGACGGCGACGAAGGAGGCGCCCGCCTCGGCCAGGCGCTCGAGCTCGGCGAAGACGACGTCCTCGCAGCGGCGGTCGATCACCAGGGTGCGGTCGCCGCCCTCGCCGATCCCCTCGTAGACGGTGCGCTCCTCGCGCGTCCTCGCCTCCTCGAAGATCGGCCGCTGGGCAGCGACGATACGGCGGCAGATCGCCGGCCAGTCGGCATGGGTGACGTCCATCGGGCGGATGCTAGAGATCTCCGTACCTGACCAAGCAGGTCAAGGACGCAGGGAGCGTGGCGTGCTCAGCACGCGAGCGACCGAGGACGCAGAGATGCGCCGGTCAGGCGCTAGCGTTGGGACGATGCCCGAGGGTCGCCCCACCAGCGAGATCGCCGCCTCCGAGCGGCAGCGCGCGATCGAGCACGGGGACGGCCCCCTGCTGGTCCTCGGGGAGCCTGGCACCGGTAAGACCGAGCTGCTCGCCCGCCGCCTCGCCCACCTCGTCGCCGCCGGGACCCGGCCGGAGTCGGTCCTCCTGATCGGCTCCAGCCAGGCGACCGCGGCGCGGCTGCGCGGGCGCTGCGAGGCGCTGCTGGAGGGCTCCTTCGAGGAGCTCTGGATCGGCAGCTGGGACGCGATCGGCGAGCGACTCCTGCGCGAGCACCCCGAGGAGGCCGGCCTCGACCCCTTCTTCGACGTGCTCGGGCGGGCCGAGCGGCTGGCCCTGCTGCTCGACCGGTTCGACCGGCTGCCGCTGCGCCGCCACGAGATCCGCGGCAACCCGGCCGGGCTGTTGGCGCGGCTGCTGGCGCGGATCGACCGGCTGAAGGCCGAACGGGTCGGGCCGACGACGCTCTCCGAGCGCGCCGCGGCGGCGAGCGCCGAGGACGAGGCCGGGCGCGAGGCGATCCGCCGCGAGCAGGACTTCGCCGAGCTCTACGCCACCCACGACCGCATCCTCGCCGAGTCCGGCAGCCTCGACCGCGGCGACGTCTTCCTCGCCCTCGACTGCCTGCTGGTCGAGCGGCCGGACGTGCGGCGGCGGATCGCCGAGCGCTTCGGCCAGCTGATGGTCGACGAGCTGGAGGAGGCGACGGCGGCGCAGCGGGCGGTGGTCGAGTCGCTCGCCGCCGAGGACCCGAACCAGGTCTTCGCCGCCGAGCCGGGCGAGGCGGAGGAGTGGTACGCGGGGCTGCATCCCGAGGGCGAGCGGATCGCGCTCCGCGAGCGCTTCCGCGACCCCCAGCTGGGCTTCTGGCGCTGCGCCAACGAGCGCGCGCAGGCGCAGGCGACCGCCCGCGCGGTCGAGCACCTCGTCGCCGCCGGCAGCGCGCCCGACCGGATCTGCGTCCTCGTCGCCGACCCCGCCAAGGAGGGCGGCGCCGTCGCCGCGGCGATGGACGAGCGCGGCATCCCCTTCCACCTCGCCGGGCCGACCTCGCTCTTCCAGCGGCCGGAGGTGCGCGACGCGATCGCCTGGCTGCGGGTCCTCGCCGACCCCGACGACTCGTCGGCGGCGGCACGGGCGCTGACCCGGCCGCCGGTCGAGCTGCGCTCGGCCGACCTGGCGCGGCTGACGACGATCGCGCGACGGCGCAAGCAGGACATGGTCGCCGCCTGCGAAGCCGCCCTCGACAGCCCCCAGTTCCAGCCCGAGGCGCGGGAGCGGATCGGGACCTTCCTCAAGCTCCACGGCGAAGCGGCGGCGGCGATGGAGGAACGGCGGGCCGACGTCTTCGTGCGGCGGCTGATCGAGCAGGTGGGGCTGCGGCGCCAGCGGCTGTTCGCCGCGCAGCCGGAGGTGGCCGAGCGGCTGCTCGGGCTTTCGCGCCTGGCCGAGCTGGCGACCGCCTGGACGCGGCGCGAACCGCACGGCTCGACCCGCGGCTTCGTCGCCTACCTCAGCGCCGTCGCCGAGGCGGGAGTGGAACCGGAGGAGATCGAGGAACCGCCCTCGCCGGGCGCCGTCCTCGGGATGGCCGCCGACGCGGTCAAGGGGCTCGGCTTCGACCACGTCTTCGCGCTCGGGCTGGAGGGGGAGCACGAGTGGGGGCGGATCGGCTGGCCGGCGCGCGACGGCCTCGTCCTCTCCCGCTGCGAGCGCGGCCCCGACGGCGAGCCGGTGCGCCCCTCGCGCTATTACGAGGAGGCGCTGGCGACGGCGGGCGCCGAGGAGGAGGCGCACGAGGAAGAGCTGTTCGGCCCGGCCGAGGGGCTGCACGCGACCTACCGGGCGCTGCGCGAGCAGGTGCTGGAGGCCTCCTGGCGGGCCGGGCGCGAGCTCTCCGAGCCGCGGCTCGACACCGCGATCGACGTCAACCGGGCGATCGCCCGCTACCTGGAGCTGCTGAAGCTGGCGGCGCTGGCGCAGCGACCGGGGGACGAGCCGACCGCGGAGGCGATCGAGGCGGTCAACGGGCTGCTGCGGCAGGTGGCGACGCCGGAGCAGCAGGCCGAGCTCGACGCCTCGGCGCTCGACGACTACCTGCTCGACTCCGAGCGCGAGCAGGGGCGGCGGCTGGAGCTGGTGGCGGCGCGCGAGGAGCCCTCGCTGGCGGCCTTCCTGCCACGCCGCGGCGACGGCATGCTCAGCCTCTCGGCCTCGGACCTCTCCCTCTACCTCACCTGCCCGCTGAAGTACAAGTTCGCCCGCGTCTTCGGCATCCCGCAGGAGCCGACGATCAACCAGCGCTTCGGCATCCTCTTCCACAACGTCCTCGAACGCTTCCACAAGGACCCGCCCGAGAACGAGGAGGACGGTCTGCGGGTCCTCAACCGCCTCTTCGAGGCGGGCTGGCGGCGCACCGGGTTCGGCTCCAGCGACGACGAGCTGCAGTTCCGCGACCGCGCCCGCGAGGCGCTGCGCCTCTACTGGGAGCGCGAGCGCCTCTCCGAGGGCGAACCGGTCTGGCTGGAGAAGAAGTTCGACTTCAAGGTCGGCGACCACCACGTCCGCGGCCGCGTCGACCGCGTCGACCGCCTCCCCGACGGCGACTACGAGCTGATCGACTACAAGACCGGCGAGCGCAAGAGCGAAGAGGATCTCGACAGCGACCTGCAGCTGGCGCTCTACCGGATCGCGGCGCGCGAGGCCTGGGGGATCGAGGCCAGCACCGGCAGCTACTACTACGTGCTCGACGCCGAGAAGGTCGCGGCGCCGACCAAGCCCGACGACGCCGAGCGCGTAGAGCGCACCGTCCTCCAGGTCGGCGAGGGCATCCTCAGCCAGGACTTCGAGCCCCGCCCCTCCCCCACCGTCTGCAGCTGGTGCGACTACCGCCTGATTTGCCCCGCGGCTGAGTCGTAAAAAGCTCAGGGACGAAGGAGCTCCGGCCGGAGATGCCGCGCAAGCACAAGGCGCTTTTGTCAACCAGGAGGCGACAAAGGCGCCTGTAGCGTCGATTCGAAGACGCTCCTCCGGCGGGTGGCGACGATCGGGAGGACTCTCCCGGTAGGGAGAGCCCCCGATCGGAGACAGGACCCGCCGGCCGGCGCTCCTCAGTCCTGTGCTGTTCAGTTCAGCTTTTGTCGTTGCCGCGCTGGCGGAGGAAGCGTTGGAACTCGCGGGCGAGGGTGTCGGCTGAGGGGAGCTCGCCTTCGTCGTCGAGGAGGTCGGCCTGTTCGGCCTCGATCCGCTGGACTAGCTCCTCGATCTCCGGGTTGGCGGCGACGGCGCGGCCGATCTGCTCCTCGTAGTCGGCGGTTTCCTCCTCCAGCTCGGAGGCCTCGACGGCGATCCCGGTCAGGCCCTCGAGCCGGCGCAGGAGGGCGAGCGCGGCCTTCGGGTTGGGGACCGCGGCGACGTAGTGAGGCACCGCCGCCCAGAGCGAGGCGGAGTCGATCCCGTTCTGGCGGCAGAGGTCGTGGACGACGCCGACGATCCCGGTCGGCCCCTCGTAGTTGGAGCGCTCCAGTTCCAGCTCCTCGACCAGCTCCTGGCTGGAGGCGAGCCCGGTGATCGGCACCGGCAGGGTGTGGGAGACCTCGGCGATCAGCGCCCCGAGGGTGATGATCATCTCCACCCCGAGTGCGTCGGCGGCGGTCGCGATCGTCTCCGAGAAGGTACGCCAGCGCAGGTTCGGCTCCGTCCCATCGAGGAGGATGAGGTCGCGGTCGGCGGTCGGCACCGAGACCGCGATCAGGTTGTTCTCCGGCCACTCGATCCGGCGCGTCTGGCCCTCCTCGAGGGTGATCGTCGGCCGCGTCGACTGGAAGTCGAAGAAATCCTCCGGGTCGACCCGGGCGATCAGCTCGCCGTCGAGCGAGTTGCCGACCGCGGCCAGCGCGGTCGAAGCGGCCGCGGCGGCGTCGTTCCAGCCGCGGAACGAGCAGACCAGGATCGGCGAGCGCAGATGCGGCAGGTCGCCTTGCCAGGTGAGGGAGTCCACGCTTCTGAGCGTAGACCATGTACCGCGGCGCTTAGCCGGGGGCGGAGCGGGCGCGGTGAAGCAGCTGGGCGGCCATGAAGAGGGCCAGCGCGGCGAAGGAGAGCTGCAGGACGCGCTCGGAGACGTGGTTGGCGACGGTGACCCCGGCCCAGACGCCGAGCGGCGAGAGGGCGCCGATGATCAGCGCCTCGCGGAGGCGGACGTTGCCGTAGCCGCGCTGGCGGTAGGCGCCGACGAGGGCGACGAGCACGATCATCAGCAGCGAGGTCGACTCCCCCTCGACCTGGCTGAGGCCGATGAAGACGGTCAGCGCGGGGACGAAGAGGACGCCGCCGCCGACCCCGACGAGGCCGCCGGTGAGACCGCCGAAGAGGCAGATCAGGACCGCCGCCAGCTCGCTCACGACGCTCCCCTCACGAGAGGATCAGCTCCACCGCGATCGCGACCAGGAGCAGGGCGAAGAGGTAGGAGACGGCGCGCTGCGGGATCCGCTGCTGGATCGCGGTGCCGACGAGGACGCCGAGCACCGCCGGGATCGAGAGCAGGAGCCCGGTGCCCACGTGGACGTTGCCGTAGATCCCGCCCTGGGCGAGCGCGCCGAGCAGGCCGATGAGGACGATCGCGGCGAGGCTGGTGCCGGTGGCGAGCCGCTCGCCGTAGCCGAACCAGAAGATCAGCAGCGGCACGATGATCGTCCCGCCCCCGACCCCGAAGAGGCCGCTGAAGGCGCCGGCGAGGGTGCCGATCGCGGCCAGCTTCCAGAGGGCGTGGTCCGGGGTCGCCGCGGCGGGCATCTCGCGATACTAGAGGCGTGCCCCCCGTCCCCGAGAGCGGGAGCGGCGGCTGGGAGGAGGTCCTGGCGCCGCTCCGCAGCGAGCCCGGCCGCGCGGCGGTCCTCACCGACGTCGACGGGACGCTGGCGCCGATCGTCGAGCGAGCCGAGGACGCGGCGGTGCCGGCGGCGGCGCGCGAGGCGCTGGCGGCGCTGAGCGAGCGCTACGCGCTGGTCGGCTGCATCTCCGGCCGCCAGGCGGAGGACGCGCGGCGGCTGGTCGGCCTCGACACGCTCGCCTACGCCGGCAACCACGGGCTCGAGCTGCTGCTGCCGGGAGAGAGCGCGCCGCAGCCCGATCCCTCGATCGACGGGCGGGAGCGCGACGCGGCCGAGTTCCTCGCCGCGCTCGACGGCGAGCGCCTCGACGGCGCCGGCCTGCGGCGCGAGGACAAGGGACCGATCCAGGCGCTGCACTGGCGCGGCAGCGCCGACGAGGAGACAGCCGAGAGCCGCGCCCACGAAATCGCCAACGCGGCCGGCAAGGCCGGGCTGGAACCTCGCTGGGGGCGCAAGGTGCTGGAGCTGCGCCCGGCCGGGGGCGGCGGCAAGGACGGGGCGGTCGCCTCGCTGCTCGCCGACGAGCGCCTCGACCGCGCCGTCTACGCCGGCGACGACCGCACCGACCTCGACGCCTTCCGCCGCCTGCGGGGACTGCAGGAGGAGGGACGGCTGAGCGCCGCGGTCTGCGTCGGCGTGCTCTCGGCCGAGGCGCCGGCCGAGCTGGCGGAGGAGTCGGACCTGACCGTGGACGGGCTCGACGGCTGGCTCTCGATGCTCGAGTGGCTGGCGGGGTAGTCGGAGCGCGATGCCCTACACCGACCTGCTCCGCGTCAGCGTCTTCATCACCGCCGCCGAGGCGACCGCGCTCGGAGCGATCGCCGCCGTCGCCGCCAACCGCGACGGCGAAACGACGATCGTCCTCGTCGCCGCCGCCTGGTGGCTGGTCTCGCTGGCGATCGGCATCTACCTCGGCCGCCCGCAGCGGGCCGCCGACGGCGTCCGCGAGGCCCTCGCCCGCGCCCGCAGCGCCACCTCGCTGCCCGACCAGAACCCCGGCCGGATCGCCTTCTCCCGCCTCTGGCCGATCGCCCTCACCGCGGTCACCGCCGGCGTCCTCGGCGTCTTCTTCCCCGGCGTCGCCGTCGTCGGCGCCGGCTACGCCCTGATCGTCTCCCTCGCCTGGCACACCCGCGAGGCCGCCGTCCTCGCCGTCGAGCAGCGCGACGGCGTCAAGTTCTACGTCGTCCCCAGCTCGGCGCTCCAGCCAATCGAGCTGGTGCGGACGCCGGGGTTGCGGAGCGCAGATTTTAGTTTATGAACGAATTTAAGACATTAAAAGCTACACTGCACCAGATATGGTGCATAAAGGGAAACCAATTCCGCCTGCTCTGGGCCGAGCGCTTCGCTCCCTCGGGGAGGACGTCGGAACCTGGCGCAAGCTCCGAAGCCTCACCCAAGCCCAGCTCGCAGACCGCAGCAACGTCTCCCGCAACACCCTCAACCGGCTCGAGAACGGCGACGGGGGGGTGAGCACGGAGAACCTGCTCCGGATCCTCAGAGGACTCGGCATTCTCGAGGTGTTCTCCCGAGCCATCGATCCCTACGAATCGGACATCGGTCGCCTCCGATTTGACCAGCAGCTTCCTCAGCGTGTGAGGCCACGCTCGGTGAGAGGCCCCGAGGAGCTCTAAACGGCCAAGCACCTCGCCGGCAAGTAGCGCTACGACTTCAGCAGCTTCTTGAACTCGGCCCAGCCGCGGGCGTTGGCGACGTCGGCGGGGGTCAGCCAGGCGCGGCGGGCGGTGGCTACTGCGTAGGCCATGTTGTCGAGGGTGTCGACGCCGTGGGCGTCGGTGTTGAGGACGATCTTGACGCCGGCTTCGACGGCGAGGCGGGCGTGGAGGTCGGAGAGATCGCGGCGGTTGGGGTTGCCGTTGATCTCGATCATCGTGCCGGTGCGGGCGGCGGCCTCGGCGATTGCCTCGACGTCGATCGCGTAGGGCTCGCGGCGGCCGATCAGGCGGCCGGTGAGGTGGCCGATGCAGTCGACGTCGGGGTTCTCGATCGCCGTCAGGACGCGCTCGGTCATCTGCTGCTTGGAGACCGAGAAGGAGGTGTGGACGCTGGCGACGACCCAGTCGAGGGCGGCGACGAGGTCGTCGGGGTAGTCGAGGGAGCCGTCGAGGCCGATGTTGATCTCCGAGCCGGCGAGGAGGCGGAATCCGCGCTTGCCCTTGTTCCAGGCGCGGACCTCCTCGATCCGCTCCCAGAGCCGCTCGGCGGTGACGTGGTCGCCGAAGCCGTGGCTGGCGGAGTGGTCGGTGATCGCCAGGTACTCGTAGCCGCGGTCGATCGCCGCCTCGGCCATCTCTTCCAGCGTGTTGCGGCCGTCGGAGAGGGTGGTGTGGGAGTGGAGGTCGCCTTTGATGTCGCCGAGCTCGACCAGCTCCGGCAGCCTGCCTTCGCGCGCCGCCTTCAGCTCGCCGCGGCCCTCGCGCAGCTCCGGCTCGACGTAGTCGTAGCCGAGCCGCTCGTAGACCTCCTGCTCGGTCGCGCAGGTCTGGACGTCACCGCTCTCGGTCTCGGTGATCCCGTGCTCGGAGACCGAGAGGCCGCGGCCGACCGCCTCTTCGCGCAGCTGCACGTTGTGGGCCTGGGAGCCGGTGAAGTGCTGCAGCAGGTTGCCGAAGGCGGCGGGCGGGACGATCCGCAGGTCGACCGAGACGCCGTTGTGGGTCTGGGCGCGGACGCCGTTCGGGCCGGGAGTGCCGGCGGCGGCGATCAGCGGGTGGCCGGCGAGGTGCTCGGCGAGCGCGGCCGGCTCCTCGGCGGTGGCGATGACGTCGATGTCCTTGCAGGTCTCGGCCCAGCGGCGGACCGAGCCGGCGACCTCGACCCGGTTGGCGGCGGGGTGCTCGCGCAGCGCCGCCGCCAGCTCCTCGGCGATCGGCTTCACCTTCGAGAGCAGGAGGCGCCCGGGGCCCTCGCCGGGCTCGCCGAGCCGCTCCAGCGCCGCGAGGATGTTCTCCTCGGCCTTCGGGCCGAGCCCTTTGACGCCGCGGATCCTCTCGCCCTCCGCCGCCGCCTTCAGGTCCTCCATCGAGCAGATGTCGAGCTCCTCGAAGAGGCGGCGCGCCGTTTTCGGTCCGACGCCGGGGACGCGGGTCACCTCGATCAGGGTCGGCGGGAACTTCGCCTTCAGCTTTACCGCGGCCGGGATCTCCCCGGTCGCCAGCAGGGCGTCGATCTTTTCCGCCAGCGTCTTGCCGACCCCGGGGACCTCGGTGGCGCGGCCCTGGGCGGCGAGCTCGGCGACCGAGACGGGGCTCTCGCGGATCGCCTTGGCGGCGGTGCTGTAGGCGAGCACCCGGTATTTGACGGCGCCGTCGAGCTCGTAGAGGACTCCCAGCTCTTCCAGCGCGGCGGCGATCTCAGCGTTGGTCACGGCTGCAAGGAATAGCATCGGCGGCGATGACCGAGTCGCAG
>DATHFL010000249.1:0-4966 GCA_035318125.1 Solirubrobacterales bacterium
AAGGGCGACCCGGCGCTGGAGCTGGTCGTCGAGGAGCCGGGGATCGTGCCGCAGCCCGACTACGTGTTCGAGGTGAACGGCCGGCTCGACCCGGGCGCCTGCAAGCCGGAAGAGCGGCCGCGGGTACCGGGCGAAACCGCCCCCGAATAGGGGCTGGCTAGGCGCTTTTGTCAACCAGGGGTTGACAAAAGCGCCTAAGCGCGGCCGGCGGCGAGCGCGTGCTCGGCGATCAGCTCGGCGGAGCGCTCGGGCCGCTCCCACCAGAACATGTGGCCGACGTCCTCGAGGGTCTCGAGGCGAGCCCGCGGCACCAGCGAGGCGATCAGCTCGGCGTTGGGGTGGGGGAGGACGGCGTCGGCGGTGCCGTGGACGATCAGCGTCGGGGTTGAGATCTCGCCGATGCGGCCGCTGGTGTCGTGGCCGAAGATGGCCTGCGCCTGCAGCTCGATCGTCCGCCGCGCCGCCGGCACGGTGGTCGCCATCTCGTGGAAGGCGCCGAAGCGGCCCTCGTCGGCGCGGAAGCCGGGGGAGAGATTGACTTCGTAGCCGGCCCGGATCGCCTTCTCGCGGTCGCCGGAGGACAGGCCCGCCATCAGCTTGCGCACGCTCTCCTCCGGCATCAGCTGCGAGCCCGGGCCGCCGCAGTAGGTGCAGCCGAGGGTCAAAGAGCGCAGCCGCTCCGGATGGGCGAGCGCCAGCTCCTGGGCGATCATCCCGCCCATCGAGATCCCGACCACGTGTGCGCTCTCGATATCCAGCCGCTCGAGCAGCCCAGCCGTGTCTGCAGCCATTTCCACGATTGTGAACGGCCCGTCGATCGGCGCCGAGAGCCCGATCCCCCGGTTGTCGAACACAATGACCTCAAACCGCTCCCGCAGCGGCGCCAAGAACGGTTCCCCCCAAGAGACATGCGTCCCGCTCATCCCCTGGATCAGCAGCAGCGGCTCCCCCTCGCCACTCCGCTCGTAATGCAGCTCGTGCTCCCCGACGACCGCCTTAGCCATCCACCGATCCTAAGCCAGCCGCCCGCCCAGCGCCTAACCTAGATCCCCTGCCCCCGTAGCTCAGCCCGGATAGAGCATCGGACTTCTAATCCGACGGTCGCTGGTTCGAATCCAGCCGGGGGCGCTGATTCGACGACGGTCCAGGTGGTACACAGGTGGTACACTGGCTTTTGTGCCCACGCATAACCCCCGTATCCAGATCACTGAAGACCGTGAGTTGACCGCGGCGCTGCGCGCCGCTGAGCCCCATTTGCCCGCGGATCTGCCCCGCTCTCGTCAGGTGCGGGAATTGGCGCTTGTCGGAGCGCGCCACCTCAGTGGAGAGCTGGTCGAGGAGAGCAGACAGCAGGAACTTCTCGAGCAACTGGCGCAGGATTTTGATGCGCCCGAGGCGGCAGGGGTCGATTGGGACTTCTTGCGCGACGGCAAGCACCGTGCCTGGCCGCTCCGGTAGCGGTGGGGAGTGGGGGGAGCTCCCCCTTGTCGTCGATACCTCAGCCTGGGCTCGCGCACATCACCCGCGGGTTCGCGAGTCCTGGAAGCAGGCGTTGTTGGACCGTCGTCTGCGTCTCTCCCCAGCTGTGCGCTTTGAGATCCTGTTCAGTGCTCGCGATGGTACGAGCTTCGACACCCTTGCGGAACGCCTTTCAGCGATCCAGGCTGCGCCGCTCAACACCTCGGTGATTCGTTCCGCCGAACAGGCGATGCGGGCGCTGGCGCATCGCTCTGCCGGCGCGCAGCGACTCCCGATCGTCGACTACCTGGTCGCTGGGGCGGCACTCGAGGTCGGCGCGGCGGTGATCCACTACGACCGGGACTACGACACCCTCGCGGAGCTGATGGGATTCGATTCGGTCTGGTTAGCGCCCGCGGGGACGCTCCCGTAGCTGCTGAGAAAAGTCGGCCAGCGGACCGTCAGGCGCCCCGGAAACTTGGTCCCGAAATTGGTCCCCAATTCCAGCTAACTCAACCGAACTCCTTGGACAGAATTTGCCTCCTTGGAGCAGATTCGTCCCCTCGGATACCTTCCGGCTGAACTTCTAATCCGACGGTCGCTGGTTCGAATCCAGCCGGGGCGCTAGCGGTGCTACGCTTTACCTATGGCTCAAAAGGTAAAGGATCAGACTAAGGTTTCCAGCAAGCACCAGGTAACGATCCCGGCGGGAGCATTTCGTACCGCTGGCTTTTCTCCCGGCGACACGCTGAGGGTTGAGGCCGAGGGGGCTGGCCGAGTTGTCCTGACGCGGATCGATGAGCTGGTTGATCGCTACTCCGGATGCCTGGAAACGGGCGGCGATTTGCGCGAGCGCGTGGAAGGGCTTCGCGGGGAGTGGCGGTAGTCCTCGATTCTGATGTGGTCGTTGGTTTTCTCGATCGACAGGACGCCCTGCACGAGGCCGCGGACGCGGCAGTTCGCGACTTCGTGCGCAGGCAACGGCTGGTGGCTTCGGTCGTTACCTACGCCGAGGTTCTGACCGGGGCTCGTCTCGGGCATCACAACGAAGACGACGTCGCGGGGTTTTTCCGTGGATTGCTTTCCGCCGTCTTGCTCGTTGATGTTGCTGTCGCCGATAGGGCAGCCGATCTCCGGTCTCGCTTCAAGTCGCTGCGAATGCCTGACGCTTTGATCCTTGCAACGGCCGAGACGGACCCGGATGTCGATCTGATTGTCACCGGAGATCAGCAACTGACCAAGGTCTCTGGGCTGAGGGTCAAGGTCCGGCTTCTGCGCTGACGGGGTCTCAACCGGCGTCGAGGAATTTGGTCCCGAAATTGGTCCCCAACTCCAGCTAGCTCAGCGAACTCCCTGGAATGGTCGCTGGTTCGATCCAGCCAGGGGCGCTTGCTGGCCATCCGGCGACGTACGCCCTGTGCCTTGCCGTTTACCCTGTTCGCGATGGCCGAGCCGAATCGCGTATCGACGTCACCCTTGAACCGGACTATGCGCGCAGGCTGGCGAGCTTGGGGGGGCGCATAGGCTTCCGCTCCCATGCGCCGCGCCTCTCTGTGGACCTTGTGTTTCGTGGGCCTGCTCGTCGGATGCGGTGGGGTGAGCACCGTGAAGCCGGAGGGGGCTGAGCGCTCCGTCGTTGACGTGGTGTCTCGGGAGACCGGGTTTCGCCCTGATGACGTTCGTTGTCCTTCGGGAGTCGAGGCGGAGGTGGGCGGGACCTTCGAGTGCCGGTTCACGGGGCCGGAGGGGCCGTATGTGGCGCGGATGAGGATCCTGGAGATGGAGGGCGAGCGGGTCGTCTTCGACGTGAGGACGCGGCCTCGGGGGCCGTGAGCTCCGGCTGCTAGCGAAGGTTTTCGGGGTGGGCACTCCGAGCTGTCTGCAGATAGCTCGCACGAGGCCGGGTCCGATCTCCTTGTGCCGGGGCAGCGCGGAGACCTGGTCCTGGGGGCCGCGCCACTTTGCATGCTTTGCGCCGCCGATCTCTCGGCATCCATGGGCCTGGAGGTGGCGTTCGAAGTCGCGGCGCTTCACGCCGCGGCAGTAAACCGCAACTGCTCTCGGTCTGATTCCGCGAACTCTCCGGCGATCTCCTCGTCGGGTGTGAGGACCGTCCGCAGTGCGTCGAGCACGTTCTCGCGGGCCTCCTCGCGGGTGCGTCCCTGGCTGATGGCCCCCGGCACCTCAAGCACGCGGGCGACGATCCACCCGTCCTCGTCAGGACCCTCGAAGGCGATCGTGAACTCGATCGATGCACTCATGGTTCTGGAACGGTATCGCGATTCATAGCGCCAATTGGTTCTGGACAAACCAATTGACGCTGCTTCCGGGGCGACCGCGATCGGCCTGCTGCTGCTGTTGCGCGGCGCGCTGGAGCTGATTTTCCAGCTAGGAACCGTTACGGCGCTTCTCGGGCATCTTGAAGCAGCCCTGCGAGGTGGAGACCGGCATTCCCTGCTCGCCGGCGTCGAGCAGCCGCTGGGCGCTGCGGGCCTCGATATCGAGGATCTCCAGCCGTGCCCGTTCGTGCGCCTCGAGGGCTTCCCGTAGCCCCTCCGCGTCGAGGACGAGGCGGGTGCGGGTGAGGTGGAAGTTGTCGTCGGAGCCGATCGTCTGGGCGCGGGCGGCGGCGACAAAATCGTCGAGAGTCTTCTGGACGATTTCGCAGAGCAGGTTCTCGGCCATCAGCGGGTCGAGCTCTTCCCACTCCCCGACGTCGATCAGGTGGCGCTCGGTGGCGCGGTAGAAGTGCTCCAGGGCTCCCCGGACCGGACGCGTGCTGACCAGCTCGGCGCACTCGAACTCAACCAGCTGTTTGGTGTGGTAGCTGACGTTCGACAGCTCCTCGTCGAGCTCGCGGGCCATTTCGGCGGGGCTGGCGGTCCGCTCGCTGAGGAAGCGGAGTACCTCTGCGCGGAGCGGATGACTCATCGCCTTGATCCGGTTTTCCGCTGCTTTGCGTCGCTGCGTCTTAGTGGCCATTCCTCGTTCCTTGTTGCGGGCTGATTACTGCCGAGAGCTTGATCGTAATCGCTTTAGTGGACAGCTTGTTCAAAAACCCCGCTTTTTCCTGGAATCTGCCCCATTGCTGGAATCCATTCCAGTAAACCTGGGGTCACTTGAGCAGAACCACATAGCCGGGGAGGAGGTGAAGAACGGATGGATCTCCGCACCGAGCGCGTACTGCCCCTGGAGTCGATTGCAAAGGGCAACTAGCCACCAAGGGCCGGCCCTCGCCTGGGGGGCCGGCCCTTCCCATATGCGGAGATCAGAGGCCCGGCGGGTGGCGGACCACGTAGCCGGCGGTCGAGGTGGTGGCGAGGTGCCAACGCGGCCCCGTCCCCTGCTCGTCGCCGACCGTGTCCCAGCGCAGGCCGGCGATCTCGGCGAAGGTGTGGCCCGCGTTCGCGTAGACGGTGATCCACCTCCCCGGCCCCGGTGCGCCCCAGCGCTCCAGCTCGCTGGAGGTGAGCGGGCGGGGGATGAGGCCGCCGCCGAAGAGGGCGAA
>DATHFL010000250.1:0-4589 GCA_035318125.1 Solirubrobacterales bacterium
CTGCGCGTCTTCGGTCCCCCTCCCTCCCCCGAGCGCCTCGGCCCCGTGTCGTTCGAGCTGGAGGGCATCCACGGCCACGACGTCGCCGAGATCCTCGACCGCCACGGCGTCGCCGTCCGCGCCGGCCACCACTGCGCCCAGCCGCTGATGGACAAGCTCGGGATCGCCGCCACCGCCCGCGCCAGCTTCGGCGTCTACACGACCCCCGAGGAGATCGACCGCCTGGTCGAGGGGCTGGAAGACGCGCGTAAGGTGTTCGGTCTCTGATGGACGAGCTCTACCGCGACCAGATCCTCGAGCACTACAAGCGGCCGCACAACTTCGGCCACGTCGAGGAACCGGACCTCGAGTACGAGGACACCAACCCGTTCTGCGGCGACGAGCAGCACGTGACGATCCGCCTCGACTCCGACGAAAAGGTCGCCGAGGTCGCCTTCGAGGGCAAGGGCTGCGCGATCTCCACGGCCGCCACCTCGCTGCTGACCGACGAGCTGGTCGGGATGAGCCGCGAGGAGATGCTGCGATTGCCGAAAGAGTTCGTCCTCGAGCTGCTCGGGATCGACATCTCCGCCACCCGGATGAAGTGCGCGATGCTGGGCCTCAAGATCGTCAAGAGCGCCTCCCTCGGCCAGGCGGCCGATTGGGAGGACGAGGGCGAGACCGGCGACCCCTCCGAAGCGGTCGCCGACCTCGGTCAGCTCTAGCGAGTTCGCGAAAACCCCCCTTCAAGGAGGGTTTTCGCGAACTCGGTGGTTACGGGGCGCTCGCCAGGATCTCGTCGTCGAGCTTGACCACGGCGAAGGCGGCGCCCCAGGGGTCGCTGACCATCGCGAAGCGGCCGACCGGGATGTCGACGGGGCCGAACATGACCTGGCCGCCCCCGGCCGTGACCTTGTCGAGTGCGCCCTCGGCGTCCTCGACGCTGAAGTAGGTCATCCAGTGGGCCGAGATCTCGTCGGGAATCCGTCCCTTGACGTCAGCCATGCCGGCGACGCGGGCGCCGTCGAGCGTGGCGACGTTGTAGGTCATCCCCCCGGGCGCCTCTTCCTCCTCGAACTCCCAGCCGAAGACGGCGCCGTAGAACCGCTTGGCGGCGGCGGGGTCGCGGGTCTCGAGCTCGTTCCAGCTGAAGGACCCCGGCTCGTTGACGCGCTCGGCGCCGACGAAGGTGCCGGGCTGCCAGATCCCGAAGAAGGCGCCCTCGGGGTCGGTGAAGACGGCCATCCTGCCGAGGTCGCTGACGTCCATCGGCTCGGCGATCTGAGTGCCGCCGTTGGCGGTGACCGCCGCTGCGGTGGCGTCGGCGTCGGCGACCGAGACGTAGGTGCTCCAGGCCGGCGGCTGGCCCTCCTGCATCAGCGGCATCACGCCGGCGACGTCGGCGCCGCCGTGTTTGGCCCGCCGGTAGCCGCCCATTTCCGCCGAGTTCGGCAGCTCCGGCACCTCCCAGCCGAGCAACTCGCCGTAGAAGCGCGCCGCCGCCTCCACGTCCGGGGTCGCCAGGTCCACCCAGCAGGGGGTTCCGGGCGCGTAACTGGTCCTCTCGCTCATCGTCAAAGTCCTTTCGTCGATCTGGTCCTGTAGATAAGACCAGAGCGCGGGGCCAAACTCATCGCCGCCCTGTGAAGCCCGCTGGGTCGCCCCGCTAAAATCCGACCGTAGAAGTAGGATTAAGTCTCGATCCGCACTAGCCGCGATTGCGGCGCCAAGGAGCACCACCCTCTTGACCGACACCGCAGGAACCAAGATCTCAGTCTGCCCGGCCTCGGAGCTATCGCCGGGCGAGATGCGCCTGGTCGAGCACGACGGCCGCAAGATCGGCGTCTTCAACTGCGAGGGCGCGCTGTATGCGATCGAGGACCGCTGCTCGCACGACAACGGGCCGCTCGCCGAGGGCGAGTTCGACCCGGCCGCCTGCACGGTCGAGTGCCCGCGCCACGGCTCCCTCTTCGACCTCAGCACCGGCAGGCCGAAGACGCTCCCCGCTTTCCAGCCGGTGCAAACGTTCCCGATAGCGATCGAGGACGACACCATCACCCTGGAGGTCGACTGACATGGCAACGCCCGAGGTTCTCGCCGAGAAACGCGAGCTGGCCGGCATCAACGCCGACTACAAAGAGAAGTTCGGCTTCAACGATCCCGAGACCGGCTACGCCTACAAAGCCCCGAAGGGCCTTTCGCGCGAGGTCGTCGAAACGATCTCCGACTACAAGGACGAGCCGCAGTGGATGCGGGACTTCCGGCTGAAGGCGCTGGAGCACTTCGAAAACCGTCCGACCCCGCAGTGGGGCGGCAACCTCGACCAGATCGACTTCGAAGACATCCACTACTTCGTCCGCGCCTCGGACAAGAACAGCCGCGACTGGAGCGAGGTCCCCGAGGACATCAAAAACACCTTCGACCGCCTCGGGATCCCCGAGGCCGAGCGCAAATTCCTCGCCGGGGTCGGCGCCCAGTACGAGAGCGAGGTCGTCTACCACCAGGTGAACGAGAAGCTCGAGGCCCAGGGCGTGATCTTCACCGACATGGACACCGCCCTGCGCGAGCACGAGGACCTCGTGCGCGAGTACTGGGCGACCGTGATCCCGCCCAACGACAACAAACTGGCGGCGCTGAACAGCGCCGTCTGGTCGGGCGGCTCGTTCGTCTACGTGCCGGCCGGGGTCAAGGTGGAGATGCCGCTGCAGGCCTACTTCCGGATCAACACCGAGAACATGGGCCAGTTCGAGCGGACGCTGATCATCTGCGAGGAGGGCGCCGACGTCCACTACATCGAGGGCTGCACGGCGCCGGTCTACTCGAGCGACTCGCTGCACTCGGCGGTGGTCGAGATCGTCGCCAAACCGAGATCGCGGGTCCGCTACACGACCGTCCAGAACTGGTCGCAGAACGTCTACAACCTGGTCACCAAGCGCGCCGTCGCGCAGGAGAAGGCGACGATGGAGTGGGTCGACTGCAACCTCGGCTCGAAACTGACGATGAAGTACCCGTCGATCTACCTGCTCGGGCCCGAAGCCCACGGCGAGATCCTCTCGATCGCCTTCGCCGGCGAGGGCCAGCACCAGGACGCCGGCGGCAAGATCATCCACGGGGCGCCGAAGACCTCGTCCTCGATCTTCTCGAAGTCGATCTCCAAAGACGGCGGCCGCGCCACCTACCGCGGCCTGCTCGAGGTCGCCGACGGGGCGAAGGAATCGCGCTCGAAGGTGGTCTGCGACGCGCTGCTCCTCGACGAGGACTCGCGCTCGGACACCTACCCGACGATCCGGATCGACGAGAACGACGCCGACATCGGCCACGAGGCGACCGTCTCCAAAATCGGCGACGAGCAGCTCTTCTACCTGCAGAGCCGCGGGCTCGACGAGGAGGAGGCCTCGAAGATGATCGTCAACGGCTTCATCGAGCCGGTGACCAAGGAGCTGCCGATGGAGTACGCGGTCGAGCTCAACCGGCTCATAGAGCTGCAGATGGAGGGCTCCATTGGCTGATTGGCGGCCCATGAAGACCCCTGGACTGCGTCCGCGGCCGGGGGTCGTGCAAAGCACTGCCCCCCGCCCACGTCCTTGCCAGGAGCCTTCATGACCTCGCCAATGAGCGCCACCCTCCCGCCTCTTCCCGACCAGAAGACCAAGGGCTGGGAATTCACCGACATCTCGACTCTCGACTTCGACTCCTATGGAGCAACCGAGGCTGTGGCGAACATCGCAGGTGGAAACGGCGCGAACGTCCTGGACCTCGCCGAGGCGACCGACACGCATCCGGACCTGATCGAGGGTTGGCTCGGCGCGCTCGTTCCCGGCGACGACCCGTTCGTCGCTCGCAATGAGGCAGCCCCGCGAAACGGCGTCCTCGTCCACGTGCCCAAGGGCGTGCGGCTGAGCGAGCCGGTCCAGATCGAGGTCCCGGTCGACACGGCCGGCGTCGCGGTGAACTGGCGGACGCTGATCGTGCTCGAGGAGGGGGCCGAAGCGGAGGTCTGGGAGCACTGGTCCTCGCCGGCCGACGACGTCGACGCCGTCCTCAACTCGGTGGTCGAGCTGAGCGTCGGCCAGGCCGCGACCCTGCGCTACGTCAACACCCAGGACATCTCCGAGAGGGCGTGGATCTTCGCCACCCAGCGGGCGCAGGTCGAGCGCGACGGCCGCCTCGACTGGACCGCGCTCGGCTTCGGCTCGGGCCGCGGCAAGGTGCGGATGGAGACCAAGCTCGCCGGGCCGGGCTCCGAGGCGCGGGTGACCGGCGGCTATGCCGGCGGCGCCGGGCAGCACCTCGACTACGACACCACCCAGGAGCACGCGGCGCCGAACACCAACTCCGACCTCGCCTTCCGCGGCGTCCTCGCCGCCGGCGCGACCGCGGTCTGGCGCGGGATGATCAAGGTCGACCCAGGCGCCCAGCAGACCGACGCCTTCCAGGAGAGCCGCAACCTGCTGCTCTCCCCCGAGGCCCACGCCGACGCGATCCCCGGGCTCGAGATCGAGGCCGACGACGTCCGCTGCACGCACGCCGCCGCCGTCGCGCAGGTCGATCCCGACCAGCTCTACTACCTGCGCTCGCACGGGCTGCCCGAGCCCGATGCGAAGCGGCTG
>DATHFL010000251.1:0-6767 GCA_035318125.1 Solirubrobacterales bacterium
GGATCACTCAAGCCACTGAAACGGGGGGATCATCAATCCGCAGGTTACGGGATTCAAGATTGGAAAAATAGGCTTTCCCAAATAGTGGGGACAGCCTTTGCGAACCGCTTTATCAGGCCTTAATTACTTATAGGCCTCTGCGAGCTCTGGATCCTTCTCGGCGAGCATCTCCGCCAGCTCGACCATCACCTTGCACTGCTTCCAGGTGGCGTCGGCCTGCATCTTGCCGTCGATCATGTGGACGCCCCGCCCATCGGGGATCGCCTCGATTACCTTCTTGGCGAACCTGACCTCGTCTGGAGGCGGGCTGAAGACCTTCTTCGCGATCCCGATCTGCACTGGATGCAGTGACCAGGCGCCGACGCAGCCCATCAGGAAGGCGGCGCGGAACTGGGTCTCGCAGCCGGCCGTGTCCTTGATGTCGCCGAAGGGCCCGTAGAAGGGGAGGATGCCGGCGGAGGTGCAGGCGTCGACCATGCGGGCGATCGAGTAGTGCCAGAGGTCCTGCTGGGCGCTGACGCGGTCGGCCTCGGGGTTCTCGGGGTCGGTCGGGTCCTCCATCACGCGGTAGCCGGGGTGGCCGCCGCCGACCCGGGTCGTCTTCATCCGCCGCGCCGCCGCCAGGTCGGCCGGGCCGAAGCTCATCCCCTGCATGCGCGGGCTGGCGTTGGCGATCTCCTCCAGGTTGACCACGCCCTGCGGGGTCTCGAGGATCGCGTGGACGAGGATCGGCCGCGACAGCCCCGCCTTCGCCTCCAGCTGCGCGAGCAGCCGGTCGACGTAGTGGATGTCGTGGGCGCCCTCGACCTTGGGGACCATGATCGTCTCCAGCTGGTCGCCGATCTCGGTGACGAGCTGGGTGAGGTCGTCGAGCACCCAGGGGCTCTCCAGCGCGTTGACCCGCGTCCAGAGCGAGGTCTGGCCGAAGTCGGTCTCCTTGGCGGCGCGGATCAGGCCGGCGCGCGCGGCCTCCTTGCGGTCGACCGGGACCGCGTCCTCGAGGTTGCCGAGGAGGATGTCGGTGCTTTCGGCGATGGCGCCGGCCTTGGCGACCATCTTCTCGTTCGAGAAGTCGAGGAAGTGGATCATCCGCGAGGGCTTGACGGGGATCTCGCGGAGCGGCTCCGGGGCGCCGATCGCCTGCGGCAGGAAGAACTCTCTGGGGTGTCTCAACGTGCTCCTCGGTCGTTCGGGGAAATGAAGGGCGCCGGTAAATCTAATGAGAACGCACGTTTGCCGCCTCCCGCGGCCCTAGATTTATCCGCATCGAGGGAGCGGAGCGCGACAGCACGCAGGACTGGCTCGTCCCCCGCGGCGCCGTGCCGACGGTGGCCCAGCTGGAGGCGCGAATCGACGAGGCCCTGGTGATCGCCCGCGCCTCCGAAGAGGGCATCCGCGAGGTGGGGGAGATCGCTATCGACGCTGCCAAGCAAGCGCGACGGGCAGCGGAAGCAGCGGAGAAGAGCGCTGCGGCTGCCGCTCAGGCCGCCAAGCCGGCGGGTCCTGTCTCCGATGGGACCCTCCCGCCCGGTGGCGGGAGTCCCCCATCGTCGCCACCCCCCGGAGAAGACGCCAAGTCAACGGAAGCCGCCTCATCGGAGGCGTTCCCTCCGGCGGGTGGCGACGATATTGAGGACTCTCCCGGTAGGGAGAGCCCAATATCGGAGACAGGACCCGCCGGCCGGAGCTCCCCCGAGGTCGCTCAGCCGCGGTTCGAGACCCGCTTTCGCAGCTTCAGTGAGAGAGCTGACCGGGTATCGATGCGCTTGCGGAAGCTCGGGGCGCATCCGAGTCACTCAGGCCCCAGTGTCGGCGCAGGGCGTCGGCGAGGCGACGGCTGAGGGGGCCGCAGCCCGCCAGCGGCTGGCCGTCGAGCTCGAGCGCGGCCTCGATGCCGCGGATCGAGCCGGTGAGGAAGGCCTCGTCGGCGTCGAGCAGATCCTCGGGTCGAAGCGACCGCTCGTGCACGTCGATGTCGTCACTCGCGGCTAGTTCCAAAAGCGCCGCTCGGGTGGTGCCGGGGAGGATGCGGCCGTCGAGCGGGGGTGTGAAGAGGGTGCCGCCGCGGACGGCGAAGACGTTGGCCCAGCCGGCCTCCAGCGCCTCGCCCTCGTCGACGATCAGCGCCCCCGCCTCGTCCGGGGCGGGACGGTTGATCCCCCAGCGGCTGATCCACTTGTGAGGACCGAGGCCGCCGGGAATCGATTGGGTGCGGAGGCTGACGCCGCGGCTGGGGAAGACGATCTCGGGATCGATCTCCTCCGCCTCGACCTCGACCTCCAGCTCGCCGTCGGCCGGGATGGCCGCCATCCGCAGCCTGCCCAGCTCGAGCAAGCCGGCCGCGAGGCCCGCGCGTTCGGCGACTTCGGGCGGCAGGCTCTGCGAGTAGAGCGCCTCGACGCTCCGCTCCAGTCGTTCCAGGTGCGCTGTCAGCGCCACCGGCTCGCCGTCGACCACGAGCAGGGTCTCGAAGACCCCGCGGGACCGGACCGGCTGCCAGCGATCCTCCATCACGCAGGTATCTTGCCCGACGCGGCCGATCGATGCAGACGCTGCTGATCGACAACTACGACTCCTTCACCTACAACCTCTTCCAGTTGCTGGCGGAGGTGAACGGCCGCGAGCCGATCGTCGTCCGCAACGACGAGGCGAGCTGGGCCGAGCTGGAGCGGCTCGACTTCGACAACGTCGTCATCTCGCCGGGGCCGGGACGGCCGCAGGAGGCCGGCGACTTCGGCGTTTGCACGGAAGCGATCCGGCGCTGCGAGAGGCCGCTGCTCGGCGTCTGCCTGGGGATGCAAGGGATGGGCTGGGTGGAGGGGGGACGCGTCGAGCGCGCGCCGGAGCCGATGCACGGCCGCGTCGTCTCGGTCGAGCACGACGGCTCCGGCCTCTTCGCCGGCATTCCAAGCCCGTTCAACGCCGTCCGCTACCACTCGCTCGCCCTCGCGCACCCGCTGCCACCGTCCCTGCGCGAGATCGCCGCCTGCGACGGCGTCCCCATGGCCGTCGCCCACCGCACCCGCCCCCAGTGGGGCGTCCAGTTCCACCCCGAGTCGATCGCCACCGAGCACGGCGCAAGCCTCCTGGCCAACTTCCGCGACCTCACCCCAGCCCCCTCGCGCGGACGTGGCGCTTTTGTCTCCCCTGAGGTAACAAAAGCGCCACGCCCCCGGATGGAGCTCCGCGTTCGGCGACTCGACGCGCTTCCGGACCCCGAGGCGGCCTTCGTCTCTCTCTACGCCGAGAGCGAGCACGCGTTTTGGCTCGACAGCAGCCGAGCGGGGGAGCGGGGGCGCTTTTCGTTCATGGGCGACGCGAGCGGCCCGCTCGCCGAGGTCGTCACCCACGACATCGATTCTGGTGAGCCGATCCTCGACTACCTCCAGCGCCGCACCGAGGAACTGCGCCCCGCCACGCCCCCCGACCTCCCCTTCGAGTTCGACTGCGGCTTCGTCGGCTACCTCGGCTACGAGCTCAAGGCCGAGTGCGGCCATGCCCCCGGCCATCCCTCCGGCCACCCCGACGCCGCCTTCGTCCTCGCCGACCGCGTCATCGCCCTCGACCACGAGGCGAGCTGCACCTACCTCCTCGCCCTCCACAAGGCAAGTGAGGAGGGCGAGGAGGTAGGTGCAGACGGAGCTGAGTGGATATCCACCACCGCGTCCCGCCTTGAAACGCTCAGCGCGAGAGGAGAGCCGGGAGCAGGTTCTACCTGCAATGTGGGACCTGCTCCCGGCTCTCCTCCAAGCGCCATGTCCCTCGCCCGATCCCGTGAGCAGTACCTGGAGGACGTCGAAGCTTCGATCGACCACCTCCTCGACGGCGACAGCTACGAGATCTGTCTCACCAACAAGCTCGGCTTCGAGACCGACGCTGACCCCCTCGACCTCTACCGCCATCTGCGTCGCGCTAACCCGGCGCCATTTGCGGCCTACCTGCGCTTCGGAGAGATGGCGATTCTCAGCTCCTCCCCCGAGCGCTTCCTGCGCGTCAGCCGCGACGGCGTGGCCGAAGCGCGCCCGATCAAGGGCACCAGCCGCCGCGGCGCCGGCCCCGAGGAGGACGCGCGGCTCGCCGTGGCCCTCGCCGCCGACGAGAAGAACCGGGCCGAGAACCTGATGATCGTCGACCTCCTGCGCAATGACCTCGGCGCCGTCTGCGAGGTCGGCAGCGTCGAGGTGCCGGCGATGATGGCGGTCGAGAGCTACGAGACTGTCCACCAGCTCGTCTCCGCGGTCCGCGGCCGCCTCCGTCCCGGCGCCGGCGCCGCCGACTGCGTCCGCTCCTGCTTCCCGCCCGGCTCGATGACAGGCGCGCCGAAGCTGCGCACGACCGCGATCCTCGACGAGCTCGAGGGCGCCGCCCGCGGCGTCTACTCCGGCGCGATCGGCTGGTTCGGCCTCGGCGGTGGCGCCGACCTCGCGGTCGCGATCCGCACCATCGTCCTCGCCGGGGGCCGCGCCGAGATCGGCGCCGGCGGCGCCGTCGTCCTGCAGTCGGACCCCCGGCGCGAGTTCGAGGAGATGCTGCTCAAGGCCGCCGCGCCGCTCCGCGCCATCGACTCCGGGGCCGACCCCGCGTCTATATCCTTGGCGGTCCAGGGCGCCGCAGCCGCGTCGCCGCCCTAATCGACCCAGATACCAACCACTTCAGAGCAGGAGCCATGGCCGTAGACACCGCCGCTTACCGCGAAATGACCGACGAGCAGCAGGCGATCATCGAAATGGTCCGCCAGTTCGCCGACGAGCAGATCATCCCCAACGCCGAGCACTACGACCACGAGGACTCCTTCCCCGAGCCGATCGTCGAGCAGATGAAGGAGCTCGGCCTCTTCGGGGTGACGATCCCTGAGGAGTACGGCGGCATGGGGCTCGACCTGACCACCTACGCGATGATCGTCGAAGAGCTCTCGCGCGGCTGGATCTCGATCTCCGGCGTCGTCAACACCCACTTCATCGGCTCCTACCTGCTGATGAAGTTCGGCACCGACGAGCAGAAGGAGTACTTCCTGCCGAAGATGGCGACGGGGGAGATCCGCGCCGCCTTCTCGCTCTCCGAGCCCGAGGTCGGCTCCGACGTCCAGGGGATCAAGGCCACCGCCAAGAAGGGCGACGACGGCAACTGGGAGCTCAACGGCCAGAAGATGTGGGTCACCAACGGCCTCGGCTCCAGCGTCGTCTTCGTGCTGATGAAGAACGACACCCAGGCCGACCCGCCCTACAAGGGGATGACCTGCTTCATCACCGAGAAGGAGGCATGGAAGGAAACCAACGAGGGCGACTTCGCCGGCCTCGACGTGCCTCCCAAGATCAAGAAGATGGGCTACAAGGGCGTCGAGTCGACCGAGCTCGTCTACGACGGCTACAAGTGCCCGCCGGAGCGGATTCTCGGCGGCGAGGAGGCGGGAGTCGGCCAGGGCTTCATCCAGATGATGGACGCGCTCGAGGTCGGCCGGGTCAACGTCGCCGCTCGCGGCGTCGGCATCGCCCAGCGCGCGCTGGAGCTGGCCCTCCGCTACAGCCAGGAACGGAAGACCTTCGGCAAGACGATCTCCAACCACCAGGCGATCCAGTTCAAGCTCGCCGACATGGCGACCCAGCTCGAGGCCGCCCGCCTCGTCACCCGCAAAGCGGCGCGGATGAAGGACGCCGGCGAGCGCTCCGACCTCGAGGCCGGGATGGCCAAGCTCCTCGCCTCGGAGACCGGCAAGTACTGCGTCGAGGAAAGCTTCCGCATCCACGGCGGCTACGGCTACTCGAAGGAGTACGAGATCGAGCGCCTCTACCGCGACGCGCCGCTGCTGCTGATCGGCGAGGGGACCTCGGAGATTCAGCGGATGGTCATCGGCAAGAAGCTCCTCCAGAGGCACAAGATCTGATGAGGATGCCGCAAACCAGCGCATCGCGGCGTCGCCGTTCGGTCATGTGCAGAGCACACTCCCTCACGACTCCTTGCGCTGCTTGGTTTTCGCGCCCTCATGGCCTCAACGTCTGACCTGATCAAGACCGCCGTCGAACGCTTTCAAGCCGAAGTCCCTGCCCTGCAGAAACTGAAACTGGTCTTCGGCCTGGAGCTGAAAGCCAAACACGACATCCAGCTCTACCGGGTTGAGCTGCCGGGGCCGAAGATCAGCAAAGACCTCGCCCAGGACGAGCGGGTGCTGGTCGAAGTCGACCGCCCGCAGTTCAACGAGCTGGCCGAGAAAGGGACGCTGAAGAGCTACCGCCGCGCCGCCGAGACCGGCCACATCAAGGCGAACGGCGACTCCAACGTGATCAAGCTGATCGTCCAGGTCGTCGAAAAGCAAGAGGAACGCGCCCGCCTCAAGAAAGTGCACTAGGCGCTCCGGCCGGCGGGTCCTGTCTCCGATCGGGGGCTCTCCCTACCGGGAGAGTCCTCCCGATCGTCGCCACCCGCCGGAGGGGACGGTTAGAGGCGGATCAGGTTCTCGGCTTCGATGTCGCGGGTGACGCCGCGGAAGTCGACCACGAGAGGAGCTGCTTTGACGACGGCTTCGTAGTCGACGTCGGGGTGGGCGGTGACGATTGCGGCGAGGTCGGCGTCGCGTAGGGCTCCGTTTAGCTCGATCGAGGAGAGGCCGTGGCCGGGGAGCTCGGGCACGTAGGCATCGTGGTAGGAGACTTCGGCGCCGAGGTCCTGGAGGCGGCCGATGATCTTCAGGGCCGGCGATTCGCGGGTGTCGCCGACGCCGCCCTTGTAGCTGACCCCGAGGACGAGGACGCGGGAGCCGTTGACCGGCTTGC